>JAYSSX010000101.1:0-3059 GCA_043720315.1 Pseudobdellovibrionaceae bacterium
TAACTGCGAAATTAACATAAGCAAATAAGTATTTCTGTCTGTTAGCCAACAAATTGTAACATGTGCATTCAACAACGAAATAAGTTGATAGCTTTCCACTCAATAAAAGCATAGATTTAGTTTAAATCGACAGTTAAATTATGCGCCAACTGTTTGCCTGTACAGTTTTTTTTCTACTCTGTCTGGAAGGTTTTTCCCAAACTCGATTATTTGTCGCAGTGGGTGGCAGTTTCAATACCAATTACGAACCCAACACATTTTTCTTTCCTGGCATTGGCAATGCAAACTGGAATACGGATGGATCGTACATTACGAAGGGGTTTAACAAGTATTGGGCCGTTGATATTGCCGTTGAAAAAAAGATTGGTAAACTCTTTTTTGTGAGCGGTGCTCAGCTTTTTAGATCCGGCTATTCGAATTATTTCGCCACCAACTTCAGTTCGTTCGATTGTACTCACCTCGGCATTCCTCTTTTAGTACGCATCAACATGCTTAACTCCTGTTATTTGGATATTGGCCCTATCGGTATAATCAACCTCAATGCTACGTTGGAAGAGACTGCCTTAAAAGGGTCGGCTTTTGAAGTACATGACAAAAAAAATATTGCCCCTTATCTATCACCCTTTAAAATGGGGTTGCAACTTCAATACTCGATAGTGATCAACCGTTACCTCATAACTGCTTACATGACAAAAATGATCACCCATGTTGATTCGGGCCTTGAAAATAACTGGAACCTGGGCGGTCGCTATCATAACAATTCACTTTTCCTTAGGGAGATGGGCATTAATTACAAGGTCTTTATTTTGGGTTTGAAATTAGGAGTGCGGATAAAATGAAAACCACGTGTACAATTTTCATATTCCATTTGTTCATGTGCACTATTTCAGCGCAGGATAAAACTACCCCCGCTCCAAAAATAAGTCGTGTATCATTTACTAATTCCTCTCTGATCAATTATTTTTTAGAAAGAAGCAATTGGAAAATGGCCCTTTACTATACCTTGTTAGTGGGCGATTCTGCACGTAACGTTGGCGATCTGGCACAAGCCGAAAAACAATACTTGAATGCACTTACCTTCACACAAAAAATAACCCAAGATGGCGGCCCATATCGTAGCATACTTCTACCATCAGTCTTCGATCCATACGAACGCCTTGGTGATTTGTATATCCAATCAAACAATCTGCGCAAAGCCGAACTTTACTTTACCAGAGCCAAAGAAGAAAAAGAGAAATACTTGGTGCACAAAAGTGTTTTTAAAGTAAGTCCATACACTGGACTTGGTCGCACTCACCTGCTTATGGGAAATTTAGAAGAGGCGAGCAAGAATTTTTCGCATGCCGAGAAGCTCCTCAACTCCGCTACCACTTCTTACTATGACTTTGGAATTCCGCAAAGGGAAATCCGGCTAAATCAGTATGAGTTGCTGATGAAACAGAAAAACTATAAGAAGGCATATCGGTACCTCAACCAGTTGTCGTATGGAGGAAGTGTAGATCAAATCCCTAGAATCTTCCAACTAAAGGCCGATTACTATTTGCGAACGGGAGACTATAAAAAATGCGAATACTATCTAAAGAAGGCCACGCTTTATGCACAAACTATTTCATTCTCTACTGTCAATTTTAAAACACTTCGGACGAAAGCACTTTTATACTGGGCCCAAGGAAATATTGAAAAGGCCACGCATACCTTCAATCAATTAGGTGCTTCGCATCAACAAAATATTCGTCAAAATTTTGCAAGCATGACCGAGTATGAGCGCGAATCCTTTTATGCGCTCTTGCGCGATGACTTTGATTTGTTCAATGCCTTTGTGATCCAGACCACCCATCACGCAAATCGCCACCTTCGCTTTGAAAAACTCTATAACAATCAACTCTTTAGCAAAGCCCTTCTTTTAAATGAAATCAATAAATTAAAAAACCGGATTAAGAGCGGCAACGATGAGCAGATGAAACGAGATTTGGTGGAATGGGAAAATCAAAAAGCACTACTAACCAGCTTATATTTCACAAAAAAGAAAAACGTTTTTGCTATCAGCGAAACCGAATCGCTCATAGAGGAGTTGGAACGAAAACTGAATACCCAAGCCCTGCAACCCTCCTCGTTACCAGTAAACTGGAAAGAATTACAAGCGATATTAAAACCTCACGAAGCCGGGATTGAAATCATACGCATCAGGAAATTCTCCATTACGGGAACGTCAAAGTTTGAGTTCATAGATAGTATTGCTTACGCTGCTTTGATTATCGATGGGGCAATCAATACCCCACAGTTTGTAATAATTGAAAATGGGAATGAGCTTGAAACCAAATATTTGAACTACTATCGCAACAGTATTAATGCTAAACAAACAGATACTTTATCGTACAATCAATTTTGGTTACCGCTGAAAAATAAACTAGCCCCATACAAAAAACTTTATATTTCTTCCGATGGCGTTTACAATCAGATTAATTTAAACATCCTTTTCAATCCTGCCACACGGCAATATTTGTTGGACGAGGTTGACCTGACGTTTGTTACCAACACAAAAGATTTGCTCAGACCGGATCGAAGCAGTCTTTCCAAGCAAAGCAGTCTGTATGCCCGTCCGCGCTATAGGATTGACTCAAGTGCAAACGACCCGATGTCAAAGACCATTGGCACCGCCAAGCGGGCTATCGCAAATGAAACATTAGAGGGTTTTCGCGAACAAGAATTTGAAGACTTGCCTGGCACAGAACGAGAAATAAAGCAGTTGGAGAATCTATTTTTACAACACGGTTGGACTATTGACACCAAGCTGGCCGAAGCCGCCAGCGAAGAAAATATAAAAGCCATCGACAACCCTGCGGTGCTGCACATAGCCACTCATGGTTTCTTTTTGAAAACGAATGATCAGGAAAAAATAAATTCGATGATCCGTTCTGGAATAATATTGGCCGGTGTGAATAATAGCACGGGCTTGGGGGAAGATGGAGTGCTGACCGCTTACGAAACCACCAACCTGCAACTTGACTCAACGTATTTGGTGGTTCTGTCGGCATGCGAAACCGGTCTTGGCGATGTAA
>JAYSSX010000102.1:0-2426 GCA_043720315.1 Pseudobdellovibrionaceae bacterium
TATAAAATAAGTGGTCGTCAAGCAATCAATTTATCGAAAGATGATAACGTGGCCTATGTAGAAAAGGATCAACCTGTTCACTTATACACGACTCAAGAAAATGCAACTTGGGGTCTAGATCGAATCGATCAAGCGACCTTACCTTTAGACAAAACTTATAATTTTTCTAATAGCGGGACCGGCGTAAATGCCTATGTCATTGATACAGGCATATTAACAAACCATCAAGAATTTCAAGGACGAGCAAAATCAGGATTCGATTTCGTAGATAATGATAATGATGTCACTGATTGCAACGGCCATGGAACCCATGTTTCGGGAACCATAGGTAGTAAAACTTTCGGTGTCGCGAAAAACATAAATTTAATTGGCGTAAGAGTTTTAGATTGTGATGGTTCTGGTACCAATGCTGGTGTCATCGCTGGAGTTGACTGGGTTACCGCAAACCACAAGAAGCCCGCAGTGGCAAACATGAGTTTGGGCGGAGGTATTTCGCAAGCGTTGGAAGATGCGATAGCAAATTCGATAAAGGCCGGGGTGACCTATGCCTTAGCTGCTGGGAATGACAATCAGTCGGCTTGCTTAAGTTCACCATCAAGAATGGCACAAGCAATCAAAGTTGGCAGTACTACTAATGGTGATGCTAGATCTTCCTTCTCTAATATAGGTGAGTGTGTTGACTTATTCGCGCCCGGGTCCAACATTGAATCCACTTGGGATACCTCAACAACTTCCACAAAAATAATTAGTGGAACTTCAATGGCAACTCCACATGTGGCTGGCGTTTTAGCATTGTACCTAGAGCGAAATTCAAGTGCAACACCGGCGCAAGCCAAAGCTGCCCTCTTGGCTGGAAGTATCGCCAATAAAGTGACTTCGGCGGGCTCTGGTTCACCAAATCGATTGCTTAATATCGCCTTTTTATCAGGATCAACCCCTCCTCCTCCTACGCCGACCCCAATTGCCGATAATGTTTTAGCCAATGGAATTAATTCTGCGGCAGTGAGCGGAGCCAAAGATTCTGAAAAGATATTTTTGGTAAACGTACCTACTGGTGCAAAAAACTTGGTGATCCAAATGTCAGGTGGGCAGGCGGATGCAGACCTTTATGTAAAATTCAGCGCTAGGCCAACGGTGAGTTCTTTTGACTGCCGACCTTACACTGCCACCAACAATGAAAAGTGTATCTTTGCCGCACCTAAAGTGGGTCAATACCAAATTCTCGTAAGAGGATATAGTGCATTTTCAAATGTAGTTATAAAAGCCAGTTACCAATAGTTCGGAGAAGCCAGTGAAAACCGGCTTCTTTAGGAACTAAGTATCGGAATCTTTCAGTGGAGTAAAAAGATGTTCCAACCCGTTCACTTTGATTTCATATAATTGAGCCAGCAGCAACCCCAACTCACCTTCTGGAAATCCATTTGCGTGGAACCAAACCACGTAAGGTTCAGGAAGATCAATCAACGCCACACCCTTGAATTTACCAAAGGGCATTTTCATATTAGCAATTTTTATAAGATCTTCAAATTTAGGATTTAAGGTTTCATCCATTTATTGCCTCACCACTTAATTGATAGCATAATTTAAAAATAATTTCATTAAAAACCGAAAGACTTTTTTTAAGACCGATTTTGGAAACTGACCTTAATAACTTTATCGAATTGGACACCGATCCCGAGGTGGTAAAGTACATAAGTGCCGGGGTGCTTACTCCCGTAAAAGAACTCTCGGAACTTTTGCCTAAACTTTTAAAACGGCAAGAGGGATTTACTCATTATGGAACTTGGATGGCTGATCTTTAGTTAAGTTCGACTTGGAAACTCTAAAATTAAAAAAATAGGAACAATTCCGAATCCATTTCGCATGGAAGATCCTGACTGCATGTATTTTGAAATAATAATTTAATTTTTCTCTTCAATCTTTTCAAAAGCTAAAAAGTAAAAACAAAATATTGGAAAAAATGCGGAAACGGTAAAAATAGATAGAAAAGTGGCGTTTATAAAATGAAACAATAGCGTTGAAAAAAACAAAATTTTTGCTGTTCGACCACCACGCAAAAGTAAGGGTAGTGCTAATTCATAAAGTAATCCGATACTACCCAATACAAAGTATATTTTTGAGTCCCGCAAATACTCAGAAAGCTTTTCAAAATCAAAAAGTCGATTGGCCACAGATATTCTCGCGATATCAGAACATCTTACCAACTGATAAATATTCTCACTGTCTAACCAGGCAATTCCGCTGTTTTTTAATTTGCTAAGTCCTGAAACAAAATAAACCAAAATCATTAGGGCCGAAGCCCACTTGGCCTTTTCCCACCAATTTCCGCCAAGTAATAATCCCAATAGCGCTAAAATTGGAAACATCTCTAAATGAGGTGTATGAAAAAAACTAAACCGATAGCTAATGGCTAACCCATAGAACAA
>JAYSSX010000103.1:0-6629 GCA_043720315.1 Pseudobdellovibrionaceae bacterium
AGCTTCCTCAGCGATGCCCTATATCAGCTGTTTGGTATGTCAGCTTGGGTGATAGCGGCGGCCTTCCTTTATGGTGGCGCCGGAAGCCTCAGTGGCAAACCGATTCGTTTGAAAGATTTAAGATTAGTTTGGGCCGGATTAATGACGATTTCTTTATCGGGCTTATTGTCCCTTTATTTTCCGGCTGTGAAGGTTTTTCAAAACCAAATTCATATCGGTGGACTCATCGGAATGGGAATTTCCCAAGTTTTGGTGAAGGCGTTTAATCCTATTGGCGTTCAAATTATCTTGTGGAGTGTGTTTGGCGTTTTATTAGTATTTACTTCAGAACGTACATTGAAAGATCTCTTCCGTGCCCCTATCAACTGGATTAGGGACTTCCCCTGGACCAAATCCTACTCTTTGCTAACTGGAATTTTTAAAGGTTGGATGCAAGAAGAGAGACCGGCGCTAAAAATTAAAAAAGAAGTTAAAATAGAACATGAAAGCCGGATCAATCAATTCTATGCACTTAAAGATGTAGTAGAGCCCTCAGAAAAGCCGGGCGAGCCCGAACAGCTGGCGAAGATTCCAATTTCTTTGTTAACTAAAGGGAAGGAAATGATCGAAAGCGCCATTGAATCAGTGACACCTATTACTGAAGGCAACACGGTTGATGCATTAGAGAAAAAACGCAAAGTTGTTTTAAAGACAAGAATCGAAAGAAGAATCGAGAACTGGGAATTACCAAAAATTTCCATGTTGGAAGATCCGCCTGCCAGCCGAGTAAGGATTGATGAAAAAGAACTTCGTAAAAAAGCTGAAATTTTAAAAGAGAAACTAAAAACCTTCGGAGCCGTTGGCGAAGTGGTTGGAATTAGACCGGGTCCAGTAGTTACGATGTTTGAATTTAAACCTAATACCGATGTAAAAGTCAGTTCGATTACGGCCCTTGAAGATGATTTGACCCTAGCACTTAGCAGCGAGTCTTTACGGATATTAGCGCCGATTCCTGGCCGTGACGTTGTCGGAGTAGAGACTTCAAACGCCGTTCGCGAAACTGTTTATTTTAAGGATTTGGTTGCTGATGATATGTTCTGGAGTGAAGAGTTTAAACTGCCTATAGCCCTGGGAAAACAATCTAACGGGGAATCAAAAATCGTAGATCTTAGAAAAATGCCACATTTGATGGTTGCTGGTACAACGGGATCTGGAAAATCAGTATTTATCGTTTCGGCTTTAACAGGCTTACTGTTCAAGCACTCTCCAAAAACCTTGAAATTGGTACTTATCGACCCAAAACAAGTGGATTTAGTGGCCTTTGATAAAATTCCACATTTAGTGTGTCCACCGGTCAGGGAACCAAAACAAGCCGCTTCCATTTTACGTTGGGCCGTTAAAGAAATGGAAAAACGGAATGACTCTTTCAGCCGTTTTAATTGTCGAAATGTTGAGGATTTTAATACGAAAGTGAGCTCTCTAACTAAAGAAGAGCTAGAACAAAACGAAGCTGCCAATTCCGACCTTGAAAATACACATGGTAAAAAATCTAAAAAATATTATTTCACTCCGCAACCTTACATTGTCATTGTTGTTGAAGAGTTGGGTGATTTGATGTCAATCGATAAAGCAAACGTTGAACAATCCATTCAGCGCCTTGCGCAGATGGCCCGTGCGGCGGGAATCCATTTGATCCTGGCCATGCAAAGTCCAAGGAAAGAAGTGGTCACGGGTCTTATCAAAGCTAATATTCCGGGACGAATTAGTTTTAAAGTGACCTCGGGAATGGATTCACGAATTATTTTGGACGAAACTGGCGCCGAAAGACTTATCGGTCAGGGCGATATGCTTTTTAAAAATCCGGGGGGATCTGGATTGATTCGACATCATGGACCGTTTTTAAAGGACAAAGAAATTCACGAAGTAGTTAAGCATTGGACCAACCAAGCAGAACCTGAATACAATGAAGCGCTTATGAAGTTAATTGAGGGAGGAGACGAAGCCGGTGGAAGTTCCGAAGGAAGTTTCGAAGATAGCAACGATATGGAAAATGACTCCAAATACAGCGAAATTTTAGATTGGGTTTCTACTCAAAAAACGATTAGTACGACACAAATTCAAACCTATTTTAGCGTCGGATATCCTAAAGCAGCTAAAATGATGATGACTTTTGAGCAAAGAGGAATCGTCGGGCCGCAAAACGGCAGCAAACCGCGTCAAGTATTAGTCAATAATCTACGCGAACTTTAGTTTTTAGCCGGAAATATTTAAAAATCTCTATTTCCCTCAGTTTTCATTGACTCTTTTTTGGTCGGTGGAATGATTATGTCATGTCAAAGATGACAAATTACAACACCGGCTCTAAGGAGGGTCTATGAAAAAACTTTTGGTAGCTATTGCGATGTTCATTTCTGTTGCAGCGAATGCAAACACATTAATGGAATCTGTAGCAAAATCGGTAACGAATTCATTAATGCAAGAACGCAACGTAATGGGCTGGGTAGTAGGCGATACTGCTAATTACAATCTTACTATGGCGTCTTTCATTAAAGGCACTATGGTTATGTCAATCACTGCTGTGACTGACACTGAAGTGACTATGCAACAAGATATGGACATGGGTTTCTTGGGTAAACAAGCATGTACATCTATTTTGAATGCAGACACTGCAGAGATCAAAAGCATGACTTGCAATGGTCAAGCACAAGATCCTGGTACTGCTAGCGATGTTGAAATCTTAGAGCAAAAAGCCGACACAGTGACTGTTCCTGCCGGAACCTTCGAGTGCATTTATATCAAAGCTAAATCAACTTCAGCTCAAGGTTCTACAGAGCAGGAACAATGGGTTAACAAAATTGTTCCAGTTTCTATGATGGTTAAGGCTGTAAGCCAATCTCAAATGGGACCAGTTGTTATCGAATTAGCTTCTTACAAAAAAATGTAATGAGTATTGATCGAGATCAATTCAAAAGAGCCACTATTAAAGTGGCTCTTTTTTTTAGCTTAATAGTCAATCCAATTGGTTCCGCATTTGCGCAGGTGCCGGCGAAACCAACTACGCAAAAAAGGGAAACGTATTTAGATATTATAGAAAAGGCGCAAAATCTAAGCCTTCAAAAAGATCGCAATCAAGCGGTAAATCTGCTTATTAATAGCTATAAAAAAGAAAATAAAAAAGCCCAACCTGAAATTTATGAAGCGCTTGAATTAATCGCGCGGTTTTTTTATACGGATAAATCTCAGCAGCTTTACGAGCTAGCATTACCCAGCAAAACTCAGGATCTTAAATATAATCTTTCAAAACTCAACGAGGCCCTCAAGCTAGAGCCCGATAACTTGTTACTCCTTGAAGCTGTAGTGACCTCGGATCTGTCGAATTCAGACTGCAGCCCGGCTCTTACCAAAGCTAAAAAGCTGTATGAAGGAAACCCCGTTTCAGAATCGATCCAATTGCTATTGGCCCAATCCTATCTTTGCTCGGGAATGTTTAAAGATTACGGAGCTTTAATCAACACCGACAAAAAATCTAATTACGCGATTTTTTGGCAGGCTCTCGAAGTCGAATTCCAGTACAAAACCGGTCAGCTGTTAAAAGCCAAAGAACTAGCTACCCAGATCACAAAGCAGCATGAGAACTATCCTGAGGCTTACTATTGGTTGTGGAAGGTGAATCTGGAACTAAAAATAAAAGATGAAAAGAACTATCTAAAATATTTAAGTTTATGTAAAACTGTTTCCAGTAAACAAATTAGAAGTTACGTCTATGAACCTAATTTTTGTCATCACATGAGTGAAGTAGAGGCCACGGCTAAAAAAATGGAAAACATGAATGACTAAACTAGGGCGCCTAATCATCTTAATCTGTCTTTTTCAATTCGGTTGCGGCGTAAAAGGAAAACCTTTGCCACCTGTTGATCCTGTTACTTTGGGCCGAGGGGTTCCAAGTTATTCAAAAGCATCAGAAACCATCGGAAAAGATAAAAAAAAGAAAAAAGTAATTCAAGACGACTGGGAAGACTCGGATGATTTCGAAAAAGACGACAAAAAGAAGTCCAACTAACCAAACCTATTTTTATAGTGGCACCGGTAATACATTTCTTATTCAATACAGGGACACCGCTGCTGAAATTAAAAAAAAACCTACAGAAAATGAAATGGTAATGCTTTGTCGCAAACATAAGGCAGACGGCTTTGTGATCATTAATAAAAGCGATAAAAAAGTTTACTGGGACTTTTTAAATAATGACGGTTCTTTTGCTGCGTTTTGCGGAAATGCTGCCCGCTGTGTAGCAGACTTGCTATTTAAAAAGACCGGCAAATCAACAGTTCAATTTACTGCCGATCGCCTAAAAGTAAAGGGAACTAAAAAGCCTGGAAATCAAGTTTCGGTTCGATTTACTAAAAAAATAGTTAAAAAAAGTATTCAGTTGAAACTAAATGCTAGCACCACAGTTCCAGGAACTTTTTTAGATAGTGGCGTCCCACATTTTGTTGTGATGACTGAAAAAAATAAAAACCTAGCCGGAAAAATCCGAAAGCATCCCTATTTCGGAAAAGGTGGCACTAACGTGACTTTCGTTGATAAATATTCTGATTTTAAAATGGATGCGATAACCTTTGAACGTGGGGTCGAAGATTTTACTTTGGCTTGTGGTACCGGTGCGATCGCTGCGGCTGCAGCTTTAGGATCGAAAAAGACATTGATTAAAATGCCTGGAGGTGTTCTAAACGTAGAAATAAATAAAAATGAAATAATCTTGACGGGAAAGGTTTCCCTCCTAAAAAAAATAAATATATGAAAAATTTCAAAGGTGTTTTTACAGCATTAGCGACTCCCTTTAAAAAAGGTAAAGTAGATTACAAATCCCTAGAGAAGCTAATTGATCATCAATTAGATAGCGATATAGATGGTTTTGTCTTTAATGGAACAACTGGCGAATCTCCGGTTTTAAGCGACAAGGAACGTAAGGCACTTTTTACTTTTGCAAAAAAGAAACTCAAAGGTAAATGCACACTTATTTTTGGCGCTGGTGGAAACAATACCGAAGAAGTTATTAAGTCAGTGAAGGAAGCCACTCGTTTAGGTGCCGACGCCATTTTATCTGTTGTTCCTTATTATAATAAACCGAGCCAAAAGGGCCTGTATCTACATTTTTCAAAAATAGCAAAGTCAGTAAAGACGCCAATTATATTATATAATGTGCCTGGGCGTACAATCACGGCACTTTCTATCGAGACTATTTCGAAGTTAGCTAAAATTAAAAACGTGATAGGAATTAAGGAAGCTTCAGGAAATATCGAAACCGCAAGAAAGATTCGTGAAGCGTGTGGGCTTAAATTTATTTTGCTTTCTGGAGACGATGGGACTTATGAAGAGTTTATGGCGGCAGGTGGAAATGGAATTATATCAGTAGCCAGCCACATTTTACCAAAATCCTTTAAACGAGGAATTATCAAAGAAAAATTAGAATTAATAAATTATCTCTATATTGAATCTAATCCCATACCGCTAAAATATGCTTTGAAAAGAAAAAAGCTATTTAAGTCGGCTGAGCTAAGATTACCTTTGACTGAACTAGATGAAGCTTTTCAAGGCAGAATGAATGAGTTGTTGGAAAAGTTTGAGGATTAAATGAAAAAAATAAAAATTGCTTTTATTGGCGCTAGCGGAAGAATGGGTTTAGAGTTCGCGGCGATTGCATCCAAGGTTTCCACTGCTGAATTAGCGCTAGCGGTCGTTCACAAGGCTGGGAAAACGGACTTTAAAAGTACTCACACTAAAATTACGCCAAGGGCCTTCAAAGGCATCGGGATTATCGTCGATTTTTCGATCCCGAAAATGACAAAAGAAGTTTTGGCGCTTGCTGTGGCTCAAAAAATACCGGTTTTGATTGGTACCACAGGGCACGCAAAAGATTTTGCCAACGAGCTAGAAAAAGCCTCGGCAGTTATTCCAGTTATGTTTGCTAGCAATATGAGTATTGGTATTGCCGAAGTTAAAAAGTTAGTAGGTCTGCTTTCTAAAAATAAAAGTTTTGATGTTCACATTCACGAACTGCACCACAAACATAAAAAGGACAAGCCCAGCGGCACCGCAATCAGTTTAGAGTCAGCAATGAATGGGAAAATGGAAACTCCAACAAGTTCCCGAATTGGCGGAATTTGTGGAATTCATACTGTTTATTTTTCAAACGAACATGAACTGATTAAAATCGAACATACAGCCTTTAGCCGTAAAGTTTTTGCGGAAGGTGCATTGAAGGCGGCATTATGGCTAGCCAAAAAGAAAAAAGGTTTATATTTTTTTGAAGATATAGTGAAATGAGTAGATGCAGGAAAACAAAGTACTTGTTGCTATTCAAGTGCCCCTTTTAAAGGGGATCAGGGAAATTAAATTATTTTTAAATCAAATTGAACAAGTAGCCGAGCTAGAGGCCTCCTCTTGTATTTATAAAAGATTCCTCAACCTGAGGCACGAAGACCTGAATTCTGAATTAGTTTGTGTTGTTAAATTAGTAACCTACCTAGATATCGATGCTCTTATAGCCCTGTTTCAAGAGGCAAAATTAGAAAAAGTTGGATTTGTACTATCGGTCAACGAAACGGTTCGTATGGTTCCCGATTTGACCTTGCCACATCCTAAATTAAAT
>JAYSSX010000104.1:0-2235 GCA_043720315.1 Pseudobdellovibrionaceae bacterium
TTTCTAATGATTTAGAAGATGTTTTTTGCCAGGATGACGAACGTATTTGGACTTACAAAGACCTTCAAAAGCAAATCTCTGAATATGAGATGGCCTCGGCCTTTGCACAGATATTACCTTACGATCCAGTTATAATTATCAGCGATTTCCAATTCAATTCAGTAGCACTTTTATTTGTGCTTCTGCAAAGACGATGTGTAGTCACGATACTAAGGTCTTCGGAGAGAGGTAATGTCAAAGACCTACTTATTCAAAACCAAATTTTGTATTCAATTCTATTGATCGAGGGAAAATGGGAAGTGGAAACCCACCAGCCCAAACTGCTCGTAAATAAATTATATAGCCTATTGAAACAGCGCCAACATGCCGGCCTTGTTTTATTTACATCCGGAACTACCGGAATACCTAAGGCTGTAGTGCATGATTTTGAAATTTTTCTTTTACATTTTCAAAAGAATTTTAGAAAGAATAGGATTCTATTTGTTCTGCCCTGGGATCAGATTGGTGGCATTTTTATTCTTTTTCGTGCTGTGAAAAGTAGATCTGCTTTAATTACTTGTGATAATAAAGATATTCATTTAATTCCCCAAAGAATTCAGAAATTTCAGATTACTTTTTTTCCAGCGACTCCAAGTTTGTTAGCTATGTTCGCCATTTCTCAGCCTTGGCTAAATACGGATCTGACAACATTAAAAGTCATCGTCTATGGCTCTGAACGTCCCAATATCAGGTTAATAAATAAGTTACAGCATTTGCTTCCCAATGTAAAATTTAGACAAGCTTATGGATCTACAGAAACAGGGCTGATGATTTCCGAAGCCGATACAGATCCTGCAATGATCAGAATTGATGATCCTAATATTTCCATTGATGCCACCGGAAGCACTTTAAAAATAAAATCAATAATGAAGGCTGTTGGCCATATTGCTGGAAATGAAGTCCAGGTTTATTCAGAATGGTTTGACACCCGAGATCGCTTTACCTCAATTGGATCAAAGATGATTATTCATGGGCGTCAAAATGAACAATTTAATATTTCGGGTCGCAAAGTTGTACCAGAAGAAGTCTTTGAAGTTCTCACTTCTATTCCTGGTGTACTTGACGTTCGAATTACCTCTGAAAAAAATTTGTTATCAGGAGAAGCCATAGTTGCAGAATTTCTATTGGAAAAACCGGAAGAGGATGAAAGTTTTAGGAAGAGAGTTCGTAAATTTTGTGATAAACATCTAGATGCATATAAAATTCCTAGCCGAATCACCATAGCTAAAACGGTACTCTTTACTAAAAGTCTTAAAAAATAAGTTTCTTTATTTTTAACCAGCCCGAATCAGAATAATGAATGAGATCAGCAAAGTCCTTCTGTTCAAAAGATTCAGCAGTGTAGTCGACACATTCAATTCTATCCAAAAGACAAAGTTCATTTTTTAATTTGGCGGTATTTTTTAGCGCTTTTGGTTTTAGATATTTTTGAATAAATGGATTTTGGGGTAAAAAAACTAGGTTTACTTTTTCGGACTGATTAGCAACCTGCTCTAGGTACTTTTTGTAGGGCTCTACAGATGCTTGACGATAGTTGTTTCCAAGGATGTCGGAAAGGTTCTGCCAGATGATGATTTCAAAATTTAATGGAATTCGATTTCGAAATTCATGTTGTCTTTCAATGGTCAAATCGGATTCATAATTCAAACCGCCACCTTTTTCCACCGACCAAAGTGGACGATTACTTTCCAAGAGATCAACTTTCAAATATTGATCAAACCAAAAGATATCATCCCGATATATGCCAAATTTTAAAAATAGAAATGCAATGCCATCTGCAGAATTAGTACCGACCCACAAGGTATTGTTAACAAAGCTGTTGATGTTGTTTTTAAAATTGGAGTAATAGTCCCAAGTATCTGCCCGAGCGGGAGCTAACTTTAATCTAGTTAAATAGTCAGAATTTTCAAACATAGAGTTGAAGCGTTCAGTTAAAATGCCAGACTGAAAAAAAATAATTGATTTTTTCCACTTGTTTTGCGGGCGCTTTTTAACTTCTAAAGCGGTTCGATCAGCTAAATCCAATAATATTTCAGGATGGGCACATCTAATGCCAAAATTAAAGATTCCAAAATTAGTACGGTCGGTTTCAGATGTAGGTAAAAATTCGACGTCTGAAGTTCCCCAAAGTGCTACGCGTGTCGAACGATCGAAATCGGGCGCGTCCGTTTGTTTATAGATGAATGCACGTCGTTG
>JAYSSX010000105.1:0-2411 GCA_043720315.1 Pseudobdellovibrionaceae bacterium
ATTCTTCTTTTTCTCCTTGACCCAGAACAGGCTTCAATTCTTTGGTAGCAGGATTCCACTCATAAACTTCAGAAGCTAAGTTAGTAATGGCAAGACTCAATAACAATCTTCCATCATCTTTATAATCAACCACACTCCAAATACCTTTTTGCGAGAAAACGGTTTCGGTTGTCTTATTATTAAGATCATATCGATAAATGGCATAAGATGTATTTTCTAATTCATTAGAACGATAATAAAGATATTTTGAATCGGTAGAAATAAATTCTAAACTAGTTTGCACTTTTTCTTTATGTTGAATTTTTACCAGTGGTCCACCATTTGTACTCATTAGATATAGTCCCGGATTTTCTTCTCCTCCAAAATCACGAGAGATAACTATCCACTTGCCATCAGGCGAAAGCCCCACAACATAAGTGGAATCTTCGCCGGCTGTCAATTGTACTGGAAAACTTTTAGGTCCGTCGATTCGCCAGACCTGTTGAGAACCTGATACTTTCCAATTAAAAAATAAGCTCCTTTTATTCGGATGCAAAATTCCCAGGGATGGAGCGCGAATATCTAATTTATTTTGTATCGAACGACTCAGATCCTTTTCTAAGGCTGGAGGCGCATACTTCTTAATAGTTTCTTCGGTGACGCTTTGCTGGCCTAGTCCTTGGTACTGCCCGATGGAAAAAGACGCAATGAACAGAACCAGAAAAAAAGATAAAATACTCAAACCATTCTTCATAAAGCCCATTTCCTTTTTTTGTAGTGTCTCATATTGAGACCTTATAATTATAAATGGCGCCGGTTTTATCAATAAAAATCAATAGGTAGGCAGGGCCGGTTTTTTCAGTGCGAACGGGAATATTCTACTTCTTTTTTTAAGCAATTCGTTTGATAATGAGACAGAGGGGTTCTAATGAAACTAACAATGTCTACACCTAAAGTGGTGGCACTTTGCCTAATTTTATGTTTCAGTATGCGAGGCCAGGCTTCGTATTTACTCCCTCAAACGATTCAAGAATCACAAAAGCCTTCTTACTTATTGGCGCAGAACGAAAGCGGCGATGAGTCCTACGATCCGTTTTCAGACTACAGCGAATTTGATGAAGCCAGCGATGAAGAAGCGGACATTAATTTTTTTAGAAATGGGCGGTTTTTTACTGTGGGTTTTGTGGCAGGATTAAGATCTTTTACAGATAAATTAGCTAGTTTGTATGCAAATGCTCCTACTTACGGAATTTATATTTGTTATTTTTTCGATCTTCGCTTTGCATTGCAGTTGGGATTTAATACTGGCGACCACGAGTTTTCGTTGGTGACGCCAACAGAAACTTTAGGTGGAAACGTTTCGCTGACCTTTATCCAGCTAAATTTAAAATACTACCTAAATACGCAAAACGTTACCCGAGGTTTAGCTGATCTGAATCCTTATTTTGTTGGAGGATTTTCACAGGTCTATCGTACATTTACGTTAAACACTAGCTCTGATGCCTTAGGAAAAGATGCGACCACAGGTTTAGACATTGGAACCGGAATAGAAATTCCATTAATGCGTAAAAAAGCTTACTTCGGCGTACAAGCCACTTATCATTATGTAAACTTTAGAGATGAAAACACTTTTATTCCCCTTTCTAACGGAAGTTTATCAACAGCCCAACCTAAAGGAGACACGTACGATTTACAGGGAATCTTAGGTCTTAATTTTTAGGAAATAATTATGAATATGAACATGAGATACATTAGTAGTTTTTCCGCTGTCCTGCTGTTTATCTTTGTTACAGGATATCTTTTCAATATGAACCGCGGTTCGCAAGACACCATTTACATGTACTACCAACGTAAATTGGTTGAAATCGATAATGTGTTGACGGCACCAATCATGAAAAGGGACCCGCAAAACGGCCGCTACGTCGCCTCTGAGCCTCCTGTCGCTACAAGTTCAGACGCCGACGCATCCTCTGATTCGGTTAACTACAAAGAAGCGATTCGAAGCAAAGATTTTTTTAAACGAAAAGTAGAAGAGTTGGTTTTTCAAAACTCACAGAAGCCCATTTCAGAGCAAGGTAAAGCTGATTTTTTCGTCCAACAGAATACCCTGCTTTTTGACTATGAACTAGGACCTACTCATCAGTCTCGAAATGACTTCATTCAAGCTGCTAAATTTTTATTTGAAATTCGCGACAGCATTTCAAAACAGGTGATGAATGGGACTATCGACGGAGATCAAGCGCAAAAGGCTTTGGCGCAAAGTGTGGATAGTTTTCGGCGACGATGTATTGATATTCTTTCCGACGCAGATTATGAAAAAATATTTCACATTAGGAAAACTGGTGATCTGGCTGGAAGTTTAGGCTTGCATCTTTAAAAAATATTAAACAAATAAATGCGCTACCTGAAGAATCATGGCGATTGCGATAACG
>JAYSSX010000106.1:0-5586 GCA_043720315.1 Pseudobdellovibrionaceae bacterium
TTCCTTTTTTTCTTCTTTTGAGGTTTTAATTTAATCTGCATAGCAGGCGTGGGGCTATTAGAGGATTCTAATTTTTTTCGAGGTATCGGGGTCGGCGTCGGTTGTGGTCCCTCCGGAGACACGGGTTGAAAATTAGGATCCTTATTGAAAAGATTTTGGTCGACGCCATCTTCAGTATCTTCTTTAAATCTTTCGCTGTCGGTTTTAGTAGGCTCTTTTTTCATATATTTGTACGTCGCTGGAGCAATCACTTCAGGTTGCAAATTATCGCGATATTCATTGGCGATTGGAAAAGTATAATTAATTCCAATAAAAACATTCCAACCGGCTGCTGTGTTTGCGCCAGTAACTGTATGGCCAGCGCCAATTTTAAAAAGATAATCTTTTTGAAAGGCTTTTCTAAACCAAAAACTACCTTCGATCAAATCTGGATTAATTCCGTAGTACCGCATACTACCGCCGTTAGCGGTCAAAAAATAAGTCTCTCTGGCCGTAGTATTATCACTGTCAGCATCATAGCCAACTGTTGTGAAGCCATCTAGGCCGCCACCAAAAATATTTCCAAAAATATTCCATTCTAATTGCGCCCCATAAGGAACTAATGAAGAACGTCCTCCATCACGATAAATAAATCCACTATTGGCCTGTAATAAAAAAGAACCCATAGTGCGTTTCAGATATATTTGCGCTGAAACGACAGTAGCACCTTCTGAATTTAGAACATCGTCAGATTCCGCATCCGCCTTTTTGAAAGGTGCGGTTACATAAAATTCTGGGACAACTAAAAAAGAACTATCGATTAAAACAAAATCGGTACCTAAAGTGAGTTCTGAAATTCCGCTATTAGTGCGAGTCTCAGTAGGGCTTTTGCTTTCAGCGGAACTGAGTTTGGCTGCAACAAACATTCCCCACTTTAGAGAACGAGTCCAGCGCGTTGTTAAATTAAAATCTGTCACGTGATAGGAATAGCCATCTAATAGGCTGACATATTGATTACCGGAGGAAAGATAGTTGGCTTCAGCATTAAAATGGTTCACTTCTGCGCCGATCATCAGCATATTATTGCCGTAAATTTTCGGAGAAGAGGCCAAACTAAAACTGGTCCAAAAAATTCCTATTAGAATTGTGATGAGAGATTGCTGTAACATGCTAGCGTATTATCCCTTGAGTCTAAGCCGCTATTATCTCTTGAGTCTGGCCTCCAAAGCAAATAAGATCAGCGCAATAAGTGCAAGAAAGTTGAAATCCTGTGTCAAAACTCGTTGTTATATTTCTGATAATTTTTTTATATCTGGTTGGATTTGGAATGATTATCCCTATCGTTCCATTGCTGTCAAAAAACTTTGGCGCCACTGCCCTTCAGTCCGGGCTTTTGATGTCGGTTTATTCTTTAATGCAATTTGTTTTTGCACCTTTTTGGGGAAAATTAAGTGATCGTTCTGGACGCCGAAAAATCTTGCTGTTCTGTTTGTTTGGCGAGGCGCTGTCTTATTTACTTTTCGCATATGCTCGCGATTTAACTTTGTTATTCGTCTCCCGAATTTTGGCTGGTTTTTTCGCTGCCAGCATTTCAACCGCCTCTGCGTATATTTCTGATGTCACTGATAAAAAAAATCGCTCGAAAAATATGGGATTGATAGGGGCGGCATTTGGGTTGGGTTTTCTCATTGGGCCGGCCTTAGGCGGCGTTTTAACGACGGTAGGACAAAATTATTCGACCGATCCCCATTTTGGAACCTCTTTCGCTGCATTGAGTGTTGCGGGTTTGTTTATCGCGACTTTCATTTTTGCTTATTTCAAATTGGACGAATCTTTAAAACCGGAAAATAAGTCCGAGCCTAAAAAAGATAACTTTTTTATTCGTCTAAAAAATATTGGTTCGGCCATTCATCGTCCAATTGTTGGACCCCTGATGGGCGTTTATTTTATTTCTTCATTTAGTATGGCCATGATGGAAGCCACTTTAATTTTATACATGGCGGATTTGTATCAGTGGACGGTGAGAGAAGTCAGTTATGGTTTTGCATTCATTGGATTAATTGCTGTTTTTAATCAGGGCTACTTAGTTCGAAAGATTTTACCCAAGGTAGGGGAGTCTAAATTAATTTTATCGGGATTAGTTTTGATGACGATTAGTTTTGGTTTAACTGCCGATGGTTCGTCTTTGACCATTTTAGCGATTGCGATGACTTTATTGGCTTTTGGAAACGGTTTTGTAAACGCCTCCACTTTGGGAAGTATCAGTGTCCTGGCAAAAGAAAATGAACAAGGTTTTGTTTTAGGTTCAACACAAAGTATGGCGTCTTTAGGACGTATCATTGGACCGGCGTTAGGTGGATTTTTATATGTTTATGGAAAACCTTATCCTTTTGTAGCTTCTTGCTTAACTGCGTTTGTCGGTACTGTAGTGATGATCCGCCTTTATCCGAAGTTACCGAAAGTTGCTTTGAAAAGTAATGAGGGAGCAGCGGAGGAAATCGATACTGCATCGATTCCGACTGGGAATTTAAATGAGATTAATCAATTTCAGTTCGATAATTTAGTTCAAAACAGAATTCCGATGGCTGTCGTTCCCGTTAGTCTTTCTTTGTCCGATTTTTTTAAAGATCCGCAATTAAAACATTTGCAACAATATCAAATAAATCCTGCTATTCTTGATGCTGTGAGCGAGGCGCCGGTACCAGCGCCTTTGATTAAAAACGAAGAAGTGATCGAAACGATTCAGGAATTTTTCGATCGATCCCGTTTACCAAAACACTATGCTATTTTAATGATTTCAAAAGATCGAAAACGAAGTTTAGTTACTGTAGAGGAACTAGAGAAGTTAGGTTTTATGAACGTCTATTTCTACCCTGTCGCTTAGAGAGCAATTCCTAGCCGGGGGGGCGCCTAGCCAGCGTTGTCCGGCTTACTAGCCGGCATTTATAATGCGTTCGATTTCCGCGAAGCTATTCGCCGGCGAAGACACAAAATTCAACCTACACGGCAGTTCATCATCCACAATCACTCTCGCCCTAAAAAGCATCATACTCGCCTGGCGGCTATAGTAAACATGATCGGGCTCGATAATCACCTCTAGCTCTTGATGAGTCATTTCATCTGGTAAAATTTTGTCGAGGAGGATTCCGAAATTAGAAATATTTAAAGTTTTGCATCGAAAAATTTGTTTATCATCGGTCATAAGAGTGACTTCGAATTCAAATGGATAGCGAAAACTATTTCGCTTTTCACCTTCATATCCCATAGCACCTCCCCGTCTTATAATGATATGAACTGCAAATCCAACTCCATACTAGCCGCTTTAAAGCCATTGAATTGCACTTGGAGCGTCTTAAATTGAGACTGCTGTCTACCGACTTTGCGAATGCTAGAATCTGAATTACATGTAGAAATGTTTGGGCCCAGAAATAAAAAGAGCTTCCATTTCTAGAAGCTCTTTCGCTCTTTTAATTTTAATATTTATCCGGGCAGATTACGGTTCGAATTCGTCCGAATTTTCAGGCATTGTCCACAAACGGATTAGGTCCCTTTGATTTTTGCTCATCAAACCACCCGAAATATTTGGCATCGGGCTAACGGGATTATTTGTTCTTGAAACTAGTAATCCAGTACCGCCGACTCTTGCGGCTTCTCTATATTCAAACAGTCTTAGACGTTGGTATCCTGGTCCACCAGGAGCATGACAAGCTAAGCAGTTATTTGTCAGAACCGATCTTGGATCAGTATCAGGGCCAGTTAGTTGCGAATAAGTTACTGAACCTAAACTGTTTGTTACACGAGCAGAGTTTGAAGAGGCTGACACGTTTCCGGCTTCGTCGCGAACGAAGACATAAACATCACGCTGACCGCCGCCTTTAAATCCTACGGTATCAGGTTTTGAACCATCGTAAGACCATCTCCAGCATTCGTCGTTCAACATTGGTTTACCTGGAGCTGCCATAATATAATTTTGCTCGATCACACACCAACCTTTTACAGTTGCATCATTGGTTATGTTTAAACCAGTTATAGGAATTTCGCCTGCTGTTAAACTATTATCAGTTACCGAAATCGACGGAGCAGCCGGAGCCACGGTATCCAAAGTAATTGTGTCGGAAGCAGCAGTATTATTAATTTTCAAATTACCGTTCGCAACCCAAAGGTTAACTTTTTTAAGTCCATCGCCTGCTGTTACATCAAAAGATGTAGGACGAGAAACGAACCAACCATTAACGGTTCCGATAACGGCCTCTTGTCCTGGGCATGGGTCTTCAGTAGTAGCTGGTCCAACATCGCTTTCAGATAAACACCAGCGAACGATACCATTATCTTTATTGATAGAAGTACTTACTGTTGTTGTACTGATAAATTTATCGGAACCAGTATTTGGATTTTTCAAAGTTAAATTTGGAGTCGGAGGTGCTGTGATACCACCATTTTCAGAAGTCGGTACAATACGTCGGACATATAGGCCAAAAGTATCGGTTGTTTTCACTGGATCGATGATTGTACTGCCCTTACCTTGCATCAAAGTATTTAACGCTGTACCAGCAATGACTTTAGACACAAAAGTAAACGCCGTTTGGCTTTGGATTAATTGGTCGTTGATATAGATATAAACACCTTCAACTATAATTTGATCTGCTGCCGTTTTTAGTTGAATTTTTGGGTCCGAGAAAATGTAACCAATTACGTTTTCTACGCCATCAACTGTTTGATAAAGAATTTTAACGTCGATTGAAAGTACTGCTGAAACTGTTCTTTGTTCCATTTTATCCAAGTCATCAGCAATTTCCAAATCCCAAGATAAAGTTTGTGTCGCTTTATTGTTGTAAATGTTAACTGCAGGTTTTGAAGAAGTTAAAATAGATTCGTCGGCACCACCACCATCAACTTTAGATAAACAAGCCAAGTAATCACTTTCTACTTTCGGCCAAATTACGTTGATATTGTTGATTGTGGTTTTGTTTTGCGGACCAGTGCGAGGTGGTTTGTGACCAGCATTAATTGCTTGCATAGAAATTTTCGAAAGACCAGCACTTTTGAAAGCATCGTAAGAAGTTTGAGTATCTTTAGAGGCAAAACTGCCTAATCCAATACCACCCTCAATGTGGCAACTTCCACAATTTTTTTCTTGAGTTAGAAATGGTTGAACAATTTTTGAATATTTAGATTTAATTTGGTCTTCACAAGCAGTACCAAATGATCCGGAATCAAGACCAACGATAGCGTTCTCTTGGCCTTTTTGCGTTCCTGAACAATTTGTGTAGAATACCGATAGGAAAACTCCTAACGTGACTACTTGTAATATTCTTAAGTTCATTAACTTCATAAAGTTATCCCTCACCCTAACGTACTTTACTGTGCTGGTATTGTTGTCTGATCAATCCACAATTTAATTAAAGCTCTTTCTCGTTCTGCCATTAAACCTGTTGCTGGCATTGGATTAGCGCTGTCATAAATTCTGGCTTTGATTTGTGTTTTGCGTGCGACTACGGCCGCATAGTCCATTATATCCATTGCGGCTAAAGCCGTTGGATTTGAACCCGCACTGCTGTGGCAAAGAGCGCAAGTGTTTTTAAAGATAGCTCTTGCTGATCCATCAGT
>JAYSSX010000107.1:0-2438 GCA_043720315.1 Pseudobdellovibrionaceae bacterium
CAAAATATCAAGGATGGCGAACAAAGATTCGCAATGGCTGTAAAAGTTGATAACAAACATAAGGGTCTTTTTGATCGTGCGATGAAAAAATCTAAAGCCGATCCAGAGGCTATTCGAAAAAACGCAAAAAAAATGGAGAAAAAATATTCTTTTCAATACAAACAGTATCACATTTTACCTGGAGACTTTATGACCTACAAAGTATGGATTGAAACTGCAAACAATCTTGACCAGCCACCACAAGAAACTGAAGTTACTTTTACGGCGCCTTTTTCATTCGAGCATTCTAGTCGGGCCGGCAATGGAAGAATTGAAGTTGATTTAGAATCAGGTACTTTTCAGGCAAACGCAGATGCTGCGATTGCAAACTCATTTAAAAATAAAGCCGGCTTAGGAGACTATATCAGAGTGCCATGGGCTACACAGGACATTCGTGTTTCTGCAACTTTACCTGAGACTTATGTTTACCTTGCCGCTTATGCGGGTCCAGGTGGTGCTGGAGCAGCCGCTTCAAGTATTATCGATGTTTTGACTGAAGACGACCAACGATGCATAAAATCGCAAGAGCACGGTAGTGTTACGGCTCCCGTTGTTTGGCACTCAAGTTTGGAAATGACTGACACGACTATTCTAGCTTGTGAAATGCAGGCGCCGCCAGCTAATCAAGATATCACCGTAAGATTTCAAAGTGTTGCTGATGCAACGGCGGGGGGACTTGCTTCTGGATACGCTACGGTTGAGTCAACACCAGATACTATTCGAGTTCGATTGATCGAGTAGCTCTAGATTAAAATGAGAAACAAAAAAAGCCGACTGAAGAGCCGGCTTTTTTTTGTTTTTCGATTATAAACTTAAAAAGTAAATTAAAAGGCCATCATCCACGTTTGTTGGCATACGACTTCTTCACGTGAAACTTCATTTTCTAAAGCTCCGGTGTGAGGATTTATTTTGCTAAGAATTGCTGTTTTTTTAGAAATACTTGATCCTTTTTTCATGTTTCCATCCGAGGTAAGGACTTCTGCATCGATTAAATCTATAGAATATTTTGGTGAAGGTGTTTGTATTCCTACGATGATTTTTTTATCTACAAGAATCTTTGCATTAAAAACAACGGTTTCTGAACCCAATGGGTACCCCGTCGGTGGTTTAGTTCCCAGATCGGCACGAACACTACTGTAATATAACGATTTACCTGCACAGACTGTCGTGCCAGCTTGAGCGCTTAAACCTAAAGTACAAATGACCAAATATAAAATTTTTGCTTTCATTGAAATCTCCTGACTTATTTTGTTATGAAAAAACTTAATATAAAATAACATTGGTCGTGATGTGAAACCAGGAACAATGGTTTGTTCAGAGTAAAATGCCAAATAGGTTTGAAATTTAATCAGGATTGTCTATAAGTTTGACGGCATAAATCTACTTTTTAAACTAAAAACCCACAATCCTTTTGGAGTTGTGGGTTTAAGCGAATATTCCTTAATTAAAGAAATACCGTCATTGTCAGCATCTACAAGAGTAGTTGGAGTTTCTGTATAGCATGCAGGTCGGGCACTTTTTTGTGCTCGAATTGTAATTCCAGTCATTCCCGCCGGTAAATTAGCTGCCGAGTTTCCACGCGGCAACTGTGACAGCTCCGTTGCAAACGTTGTAATAATCTGAGGAGCTGAAGTTGCATTGATGGGCGGTCTGCCACCAATACAGCTGGTTAAGCTGGTCAGAAATAAAAGTGAAGCAATTATTTTATTCATATTTCAACCAATAATTTCAACTATTCAAAGTTGTAAGTAACGCTAGCGTTAGTTAAAAATGCAGTGCCGTTAATAGCGCCTGAATTTGAAGCTGCTAATGAACCATCTAGAGTAAGCTGATTGTATTTCAAACCAAGGTCACCGCTGAAAGTAGTATTGCTGTTGATGCCATCTGGATCAGTGTTTATTGCTGTTCCGTCTTTAACCGAACCGATTAGGAAGTTCTGTTGAACGGAACCACGAAAAACAGCCCAAGTGTTCATGTTGTATTCTAGGCCCATAAATACTGGCAAAGCTGTCATAGAAATTTTGTCGCCTTCTATGTCAAGAGTAGCCATCATCAATTTAGCGCCATAATAAATATTAGTTCAAACCGTCAACACCTTTTTTATAAAGGCGTTTCCATTGAGGAAGAGTAGAAATGATAATCACCTTTTGACTAATTTCCGGGCGATTTAAAATGCGAAGTAGTTCGGGCCGCATCAAATGGTGAACTTTCCATACAGATTTAAAAAGTTTTACTGTTTGCTCCCAGGTTGCTTCGTTACAGTTTGCGGGAATTTCTACCCGTGGCGACCAAATATTTTTGATTTGCCGTTTTGTACACCACCACAAATGCCTCCATAAGGGCAGATCTAGAAATATAATTTGATCAGACAAACCAAATCTTTTTTCTAAAATATCAAG
>JAYSSX010000108.1:0-5311 GCA_043720315.1 Pseudobdellovibrionaceae bacterium
GCGGTGGGCTCATCGGCCAAAATTATTGCCGGTTCGGTCACGAGTGCCCTTGCTATGGCTACTCGTTGCCGTTGGCCGCCTGATAATTTGTCGGGCTGATGATCTTTGAATTCGCTTAAGCCAACGCTTTTTAGGGCTCGTAATACTCGTTCTTTGCGTTGTTCGGCCGACAATTGGTTTCGGACCATCAGTGGCAATTCAATATTTTCGAAGACGTTTAAAACTGGGATCAGATTGAAGGATTGAAAAATAAATCCTAACTTTTCATTTCGTAGAAGACTTTTTCGATTTTCACTCATTTTAGTCACTTCGACTTGATCAATTAAAATAGATCCTGTGTCCGGTGTATCGATGCAGCCGACTAAATTCAAAAGCGTACTTTTTCCCGAGCCCGAAGCACCAATCAATGCGGTGAATTCACCTTTTTTTAAGTTTAAGTCTAATCCTTTCAAAGCGTGCACTTTGGTTTCTCCCAAAGTGTAGGTCTTTGAAATGTTTTGCAATTGAATGATATTTTGAGCTTCTGATTTTTGATTTAAATTCATAGCTTATAGAAGACCATATTCGTTGCAGGGGATACAGGAATTTGCTTCGCGTCTAAAAAACACTCTGAGGTATGACAAACTTGAAATTTATTTTATACTCTTTGGATTCTCACTGCGAACAGGCCTTTAAAAAAGGAAATAAATGAATCATAAAAATAAATCTTCTGATAAAGGTCTTAAACAGGTGCTTATCACTGGTGCAACTTCTGGAATAGGGCAGGCCACGGCCGAGTTGTTTATTTCTGAAGGGGCCTCAGTGATCATTACTGGACGTCGTAAGGATCGTTTAGAGAGTCTAAAGAAAAAATTCAAAGATAAAATTAAAGTCGCTTGCTTTGACATTCAGAAAGAGTCTCAGGTTGAAAAGTTTGTTAAGGAATTTAGCAGCGATCTAAAAAAAGTAGATGTTTTGGTAAACAATGCCGGTTTGGCCAAAGGCACCGAGAAATTTCAAGAAGCCGATATAGCTGACTGGGAAGCTATGATTCAGACGAACGTAATGGGTTTGCTGTACATAACGCGAAAGATTTTGCCATTTTTTATAGCTAAAAAAGACGGTCACATTGTTAATATTGGATCCGTTGCAGGACGCTGGACTTATCCCGGTGGTTCGGTTTATTGCGCTAGCAAATTTGCGGTAAGGGCTTTGACGGAAGGTATGCGTTTTGATTTAATGTCAACGCCTATCAGAGTCACCAATATTGAACCAGGTATGGTGAAAACGGAATTCAGTGAAGTTCGTTATGGTGATAAGGAAAAGGCACAGATGGTTTATAAAGACATGAAGCCTTTGACCGCTATAGATATTGCTGAGACAATTTTGTGGATTGTTCAGAGGCCTAAACACGTTAACGTGCAGGAGTTAGTTATTTTTCCAACTCAGCAAGCTGGCGTTGGTCCCAGCTACGTACACAGAGACAAATAATTCAAGTGAAGGATAAAATATGAGTCAAAACCAAACGCCAGGTAGTATGGAACAGTTTCGTATCGAAAAAGATACCATGGGTGAAGTTAAGGTTCCAAAAACAGCATTTTGGGGTGCTCAGACCCAACGATCTACCGAAAATTTTAAAATTGGCGGAGATCGATTCCCGCGAGAGATGATTAAGGCCCTCGGAATTTTGAAAAAATGCGCCGCTTTGGCCAACACAGAACTGGGGCTGTTAGATAAGAAAAAATCAGAATGGATTGTTAAAGCGGCTGACGAAGTGATTTCGGGAAAATTAGATTCCCATTTTCCTTTGGTTGTTTGGCAAACGGGAAGCGGCACACAATCAAATATGAACGCGAATGAAGTCATTGCCAATCGTGCCATGGACATGCAAGGAATTGCGCTTCCGAATAGAGAAATTCATCCCAACGATGATGTTAACAAAGGTCAATCTAGCAACGATACTTTTCCAACTGCGATGCACATTGCAGTTGGTATGCAGGTTCACTTTCACTTGATTCCAAATTTAGAAAAATTACACAAGGCTTTAGTTGCTAAACAAAATGAATTTATGACGGTAGTAAAAATTGGCCGGACCCATTTGATGGATGCAACGCCTTTAACTTTGGGTCAGGAATTTTCCGGATATGCGACGCAAATTAAACATGGAATTGCCCGAGTAAAAAATACTTATCCGCATTTAAATGAACTGGCATTGGGCGGAACGGCTGTAGGAACCGGATTAAATACACATCCAAAATTTCCGGTTTTGGCCGCTTCAATGATCGCTAAAGAATCGGGTGTTCCTTTTGTTACAGCTGAAAATAAATTCGAAGCTTTGGCTGCTCATGATGCATTAGTGGAAGTCAGCGGATCTTTAAAAACTTTGGCTTGTTCATTGATGAAAATTGCAAACGATATTCGATTATTGGGTAGTGGCCCTCGTTGCGGAATCGGTGAACTAAACCTTCCCGAGAATGAACCAGGTAGTTCGATTATGCCTGGGAAAGTGAATCCTACACAAAGTGAAGCGATGACCATGGTTTGTGCCCAAGTGATTGGTAACGACATGGCAGTGGCTGTGGGCGGGGCAACCGGACACTTTGAATTAAATGTTTTCAAGCCCTTAATCGTTTTTAATGTACTCAATAGCGTTCGTTTAATTGCTGATGCCTGTGATAGTTTCACCGAACACTGTGTGCTGGGTATCACCGCAAATAAAGATCAAATTAGCAAACATTTGCAAAATTCTTTGATGCTGGTAACTGCGTTGAATCCACATATTGGCTATGACAATGCTGCAAAAATTGCAAAAACAGCTCACAAAAATGGAACAACTTTAAAAGAAGAGGCGGTCAAATTGGGTTTGTTGACGGCAGAAAAATTCGATCAAGTGGTCAAAGCGGAAGACATGGTCGGCCCTTTACATGTGAAATAAAATGAAGGTCAATTCAATCCTGTCCAAAGCAAAATGGTATGTAGATGGAACGATGTCAGGCGACATCCGCCCTTACGTTTTTGTTCGTCCAGATAATAAAATCCAGAATCCTGGATCTCGTTATAATTTGGATTGGTTTCCTTTGGCTCCGATTCACAAAAATCCTTTAGATTTACACGAACTCGAGTTTGCCGATCAAATTTATCATATCGAAGAGCGCGCTTTTGGAGCGACTAACATGGCGATGCCGCGTTGGGTGTTTTATGATTGTGCCATTATGCCGGGATTTGTGGCGGGTTTCGCCATGAAAACCGAGAAGCTGCCTGAAGAACTAAAAAAGGTCGTTCGTTTTGATCCCGCTCGGGAATGGACACCACTTTCCTTGTTTATAATAATTCCTTCTATGGCCAAAGGGCAGTGGATTGCCCATAATTTGTGCGCCGTGAACTCGATGTTGGAAGTCAAAGATCGCTTGTATGGTTTAGGATTTTTATCCAAAGCGTTCGGCCTTTGGTACGCAAATGTCGAGTCCTGCTGCGGTATGACCCAGTGGGGTAGCCCCGCTATAAAATTACACACTCACTACGGCCATATGCAAATTATGACATCCTACACACCTGTCCATTCACATGCTAAGACTTTGACCTATAGAGTAGAGGTCAATACCGACTGCTGGGAGAAGTTTTTTACCCGACAGCCCGATCTTTCTTTTTTGGAAAAATACGGTCCTAGCGGCTTATTTATTGATCCTCAGGATGAAAAGAGTATGATCGAACTACATAAGAAAATCCAAAATGCTGAAGGTGATTATTATTTGAGCGCAGCGGAAATCGCTGAAAAATCCTTGAATGATCCCTTAAGTGTATATACACCTAAGAAGGCTTATTAAGCTGAAATTGAAGAAGGAGCTCCCGTGACCGCAGAAATTTTAACATCATTGCCAGCTGTGGCTAAAACTGTATATGCGAATTGCAAAAAATGCGGTACCGAAAGACATCTGAAAGTATTGGCCCACAAAACCGAAACTTCAGCCAGCGTTCAATGCGAAGTTTGCGGATCTAAAAGTACTTTCAAATTAGCTAAACCAAAAAAAGAAAAAGTAGTTAAGGTTACTAAGCCTTCTAAACTATATGATAAAAATGCAGGTAAGAAAAAAGCTCCGGTTAACCGTACAAAATCAATGCACGATGAAGAGTACACAAGTCTAATGGGTTCTACCGAAGCTGATGAATCATTAAAATACAGTATGAAAGGCAAATTCCAGATGAACGAAAAAATCGAACATCCTAAATTTGGTCTTGGCGTTGTAAAAAATGTACAACCTGAAAAAATTGAAGTGGTTTTTTCTGACGAAGTCAGATTACTAGTTCACAACCGATAATAAATAAAAAATGAAATGGTTGAATAAACTGAATGCAGAACAGGCCGAAGCTGTTTTGCACAATCACGGCCCCATGCTGATTCTGGCAGGCGCAGGTTCGGGTAAAACCACTGTTTTGGTTTCCCGCACCGGTCGATTAATCGAAGAAAAAATTGTTCAGCCAGATCAAATTCTAGTTCTTACTTTTACCAACAAAGCAGCCCGCGAATTAAAACATCGGGTACAGGAAAAATTAGGTCCTATCGGTGCGGGGATTTGGGCCGGCACTTTCCATTCCTTCGGTGTGATGATGTTGAAGAAATTTGGAAAGCATTTAGGGTTGATGGCAGGGTTTAGCATTTTAGATCAGGCCGACAGCGTCGCTGTAATTAAAGATATTTTAAAAGATATTAAACTAAGCAGAAAAAATGATTTTGATTTAGATCATCTCTTAAAGCTGATCAATGAATTGCGAGCAAAGGGGCGTTTCCCTACTCAAGCTTTTGATGAGTATCATGAAATCGCGCACTTGCTAAAAGATCGTTATGAGAAGAAACTATCTGTTCTGAACGCGATTGATTTTGAAGGTTTATTAATCAAACCTGTTGAACTGTTAGAAAAAGTTCAAGAGGTCCGCGAATACTTTCAGAATAAATATCAGCAGATTATGGTGGATGAGTTTCAGGACACCAACGATTTGCAAATGCGATTGGTCGAGTTACTTTCTAAAGAACATCAAAATCTGTCGGTTGTAGGCGATGATGATCAATCGATATACGGCTGGCGTGGGGCGCAGATTGCCAATATCTTGGATTTTCCTAAGTTTCATAAAAATTGTAAAACCGTTCGTTTAGAAAAAAACTATCGATCCAGCACTGAAATCATAGCTTTGGCCAATGCCAGTATTAAGGTAAACAAACGTCGCCACGACAAAGTTTTAAAGGCAGAAACCTATTTTAACGAAGCTACTCGTCCCGAGTTTTTTCAGTTAACTACTTCTGAAGACGAATGTGAATTTGTCGTTGATGAAATCCGCA
>JAYSSX010000109.1:0-2830 GCA_043720315.1 Pseudobdellovibrionaceae bacterium
GACATGGGTAACACTTCATTCCGGACACATAGGTTACACTTTTTCCTAATAAAGGGGAAAAGTTATGCCATGGAAGGAACAAAGTGTCATGGACGAACGGATGAAGTTTGTAGCAAAGCTTTTAGACGGCGAATCAATGAGTGATGTCTGCCGTGAGTTTGGAATTTCGAGAAAAACTGGATACAAGATCTTTAATCGGTACAAAGAATGCGGTATTAACGCGATGACGGACCGAAGTCGAAGGCCTGTGCGATACGCCAATCAGCTTCCGATGCAGATTGAAAAATGTATTTTAAGTTTGAAAAAAGAAAAGCCTCATTGGGGAGCTCCGAAATTACGAGAAAGATTAATTAGAAATTATCCTGACATCAGGCCGCCGGCGGTTAGCACAATCCACGCCGTGCTTGATCGTCATGGATTAGTTGTGCCGCGCGGGCGAAAGCGCAATCGGGCGATGGGTACGGCTCTATCTGAAAGTGCCAATCCAAATGATCTTTGGTGTGCGGATTACAAGGGTCAATTTTTACTTGGGAATAAAAGATATTGTTATCCGCTAACGATCACGGATCATCGTAGCCGTTATTTATTTGCTTGCGAAAGTCTTGAGACGACGCAAGAAAAATATGCGATGACAATCTTTGAAAGAGTCTTTAAAGAGTTTGGATTACCCAATGCGATCCGTACGGATAATGGGGTGCCGTTTGCTTCACCAAACTCACTATTTAATTTAAGCCGAATGTCGGTCTGGTGGCTACGATTAGGCATTGCGATTGAAAGATCACAGCCGGGCTGTCCGCAAGATAATGGGCGCCACGAGAGAATGCATTTAACATTAAAAAAAGAAACAACAAAGCCTGCTGGGCAAAACTTTTTGCAGCAGCAAGCAAAGTTCGATGACTTCATCGAAGAATTTAACAACGAGCGTCCGCATGAGGCTTTAGGCATGAAATACCCTGCAGAGATCCACACGAAGTCAGATAGAGTTTACCGAGGCCTTCCGGCTGTTGAATACCCACTGCACGATCGAACAATCGACATCACAAGTTGCGGAAGAATTTGCATTGGAAAAATGAAAATTAATTTAAGTCAGGTGTTCGCAGGTCAAACGGTTGGAATAAAAGAAACTGACGATGGGGTTTGGTTAGTAACTTTTATGGACTATGATCTTGGATATTTTGATATTGAAAGCAGAAGACTAGAACCTTTGGCCAATCCTTTTGGTCCAAGGTTGTTACCTATGTCTTCGGAATGATATGTTACCTATGTGTCCGGTTTGGACCCCAATCAAGTTGGCGGAGAAGGAGGGATTTGAACCCTCGGTACCTATTTTGTAAGTACGAGTCTTTAGCAAAGACTTGGATTAAGCCACTCTCCCACTTCTCCGCACTAGAAATGAATAGAATTTAACGGCTAAGGCATCAAACTGCCATAGCGTGCAAAATCAGGCAAGTTCTTAATGTTCTTGGTTTATTTGATTAAACTTAGGACACCATAAACACCGGCAACCACCTGACCGATACGCTTATAATCTAGAGTGTCAGGGGTGTCCGTGGGCTTATGGTAATTTTCGTTTCGGTAAAATGATGTATCTGTCAGCATCATTGCGTTTTTGTAGCCAAAATGCCAGTAGCTGCGATGATCCGAGAAATCAATTCCAACCACTGCTTTCGGTGCGTTGATCGAAAAGACAGGGATTTGCGTTGAATTCCGCATGGCTTCCTTAACATCACGAACTAAGTTGCGATTTCCCATATCTGAAACCAAAGAAATAAAATTTCCCACAGTTGGGTAATCTAATTCCAAGAATGCTATGGGGAAGGTTTGCGAAGACAAAGCATCGCTGTAATAACCGATCATTTCTAAACTGAGCATCAGTTTTACTTCGAATTTTTGTTCTGATAGAGATTTCGCGTGAATAAAACTTCCCATGAATTCAGTGTTGTAAGAAGGCGGTTCTTCCAATGTGTAAAACACCAACTGAATATTGTAAGCTGATTTAAAATCAGGATTCTTTTTGATCAGGCGGGCTAATTCTAATAATCCAGCAACGCCACTGGCATTATCGTCTGCGCCGGGCTGTTCGCCGCAAACATCGTAATGGGCACCGATGACGATAACTTGATTTGCGTTTTCTGAATTCATTGAATTAATTTTTACGATTAAATTTTTATAAATTTTATTATTGAATAAATATTTTTGCTCTTCGATGTCATAACCTAGCGATTTCAATTGCAATGAAATGTAATCTGCGGCTTTATCCAAAACTTCGATATGATCCACGTTTCGAGCAGGCTGCAAACTTGTTAAAAAATCAACATGGCGTTTTGTGTCTGATTCAATTGGGTAAGCCTGAATAAAATCAGTTTTCGTCGGAGCAAAAAAATTTTCGTTGACCACCATCGGTCTGTACAGAGCAAAATAAAGTATTAAAATTGAAACAATGATGAAGCCCGCGATCGAGCCAATTGAAATTAAAAAGACTGAACTAGTTTTCATTGTATTCTTGTAGCAAACTCCCTAGGATAAAGTCATTATGAATTTACATATCGTTACGGGCGGATCCAGAGGCTTAGGTCATTCACTGATTAAAAAATTGATCAAGCAGGGTGATCATGTCGCGGAAATTTCACGAAATGGTAAGCTGAATACGCCGACAGCAAAATCTTTCCCTTGCGATTTCAAAACTAACAAAGACAAAAGAGTTTTGATGGAACAAATATTCACGCACTTTCCAATCGATGTGTATTCGCAGATTTCTTTGGTGAATAACGCCGGAATGGTGGATCCCATTGGTTACTTAGAACAACTTGATGAGCAAGGAATTATCGAT
>JAYSSX010000110.1:0-2373 GCA_043720315.1 Pseudobdellovibrionaceae bacterium
TAACAATAGTTAAGATACGAAAACAACTTTTTGAAAATGCTTATCGAAATTTAAAATGATTTAAATTCTCTAGCTCTTCAAAAAAGTTGCAGTTTGGCACTTTCAAAACAGAACTAGTGCCATTCTGAAATTTACTGAAAGGAGGCCGCCATGAATATGACGACTAGAACAGAAATAAAAGGAATTTTTAAATCTGACATTCACACCACTGTGATGTGTTTGATGGGCGCGCCTTCCGTCGGAGTACTCCTCGTACTTCCGTTTGATAAGAAATCGGCCCAACCCGCCTTTTAAATATACGTTTCTAAATTTTCCAATTTTTTTAATTCACTAAGCCCTAGTGAAAAATGCAAAATCGTTGGCGTCTATTTGCGCCAAAACAACAAGGAGAGAAAACATGCATGCTTACAAAAAAAATGAACCAGAGTGGAAGTACTCGAAGAACCAAAGTTTATTGGCTTTGGCCGATACTCAAGACGCGTTAAAAGTAGGTTACCAATGGGCACAAATAAGCATGTTGTTTCTGATCTCTCTTATAAGAGTTTTGGGACGCTGTTTGCTTGGGCTTGGTTACTGGTTATTTGTTGGTCCAAAGTTGATTCAACATATTTCACCAGAGTCTTTACCAAAGGAACTTCACGAATTTGACAAATTAGAGTCGAATAAGTACCCACAGTTTTGGCTGAAATAAGCCTAAATAGGGCCCCAACCAGGGGCCTTATTATTATGTCCACACCTCGTATGACGTAGGGACGCACAATTGTCGCACCAATTATGTCGCACCTATGGTGCGGATAATTAAAGGCTCTTGGCATTTCCGCCGATATTAGATATAATCTAAGGAAAGCAGGGGGTTATTTATGGGTGAATTTAGCATTTCTCATTTGCTATTAATCGCTGTTATTGCATTAATTTTTTTCGGTCCAAGTCGTTTACCGGCTTTGGGACAATCAATTGGAAAAGCAATCAGAGGTTTTAAAACGGGCTTAACTGAAATCGAAGCTGAAGTAAAACCGGTTGTTGATAATCAAAACCCAACTCACCAGCAAATTCATGAAAACACTGCTCAGCAGTCCGCTCAAGCCACACAAAAAGAAAAGGAAAAACAGCAAAGCTAAAAGTCCAGTTAAATGACTTGCTTCCTTGCTTGTTTTCGTTCACTTTTTGTTTGTGACTCAATATTTAATTTTACTCTTCATTTCATTTTTTAGTTTATCGTCGGTCTTAGGTAACGTAGAACCGAAGGCCTCTATCGTTGAAGCCACATCATCTCAATCAGTCGGACTCTCAGCTACACCGACCCCCGAACTTTCACCCTCACTAACCCCAGAAGTATCAGTAGAAAAAAAGGAACCGATTATTTCGCTGGCCGAAGTATGTACCTCTCAATTTAAAAAGTTCCCGGGAAAATTCGAAAATGATCTACTGACCAAAGTCTGTAACAAAGTTTTAGTCGAAGAGTCCTGCAAAAGCACTGAAGGTGTTCCTATTTTTCACTACAATAAAAAGGGAACCGAAAAAGAGCCTCAAAATATCCTGGTTTTTTCCTTAATTCATGGTGATGAAACTCCTGCCGGTAGTGTGGTTAGATTTTGGATGGAACGTTTGGAAAAAATCGAACCAAGAAATAATTGGAGAGTTGTTCCCATTTTGAATCCAGACGGTTTGAAATACAAAACGCGGGTCAATGCTAACAAAGTTGATATTAACAGAAACTTTCCAACAAAAGATTGGACAGAGAAAGCCCTTTCTTATTGGAGAAAAGATACTAATTCAAATCCCAGAAGATTTCCGGGTATTGCAGCGGCCAGTGAACCTGAAACCAATTGCGCACTCAAACATATACAAGACTTTAAGCCGGATTTTATAGTTTCTATTCATACTCCATTAAAAGTTTTAGATTTCGATGGGCCAAAAATTAAGCCACCAAAGTTTGATTACTTGCCATGGAAGTCTTTAGGAAATTTCCCGGGAAGTCTAGGCAGACTCATGTGGCTAGAACAAAATATTCCTGTACTAACTTTAGAAGCGAAAGAAGACTTTCCAACTAACAGTAAGCCTTGGATTCAGTTGCAAGATATTATCGGATACCTAGTTAGTCTAGAAAGTAAGAACAAAAATACTATAAAAAAATAGAGTCCAGTCTGTTTTTGTTAAACTTGTTTTAGTCATTATAAAAACAGATACTTATCAGGTGAGTTACAACGAAAATAAAAAAGCAAATAAAGAAGAGTTCTTTCGTGATGGTCAAGTTTCTTGGGCCGCCCAAGAAGTCACTAATGAAAAGCCGCCTTTGCGGTCACAAGTAGGAGTCATTTTCCTATTTATTTTTATAGTTACTTCAGGAATATATGCCAATTTTACCCAAGCCCC
>JAYSSX010000111.1:0-2046 GCA_043720315.1 Pseudobdellovibrionaceae bacterium
GCGTTTTGAGTAACGTACCAATTAATTTTCTCATCGCTATTGTTGCGGTATCTAGAGGCGGCTACCAGTTTCTGAATAACCCCGTCTAATTCACGATAAGTATCCATCGCTCCTAAGAATCCGTATCGCTCGGTTAGAGGTTCAATAATAGAATCCATAAACAAGGGCTTGTCAGAACTCTTAACCAAAGTTTCGCGCGGGAAAACCGTCTCTAAGTGCTCTGCGATCTCGCCTGAAGTAGTTTCGATACTGGACTCTATTAACAAGTACTGACCATCTTCTGCGAATTCTATAGAACGGACCCAAGATTGTCGCACCGAAGACTGATCTTGTGGTTTCCACCATGAAATGTCAGAAAGAACCGAAGAAGCATGATCAATTTTGATCGTTAACTCTTTGTCAGTTTCGCTGATGATTGTGAAAGAATGATAAAGTCTTTCGGGATGATTGACGTCAGAGTCAAAATTCAACTTGCGATCTGCAAATAACTGCAACTGATTGCCTACAACTCGGAATTTAACAATGTCATGACCTAATCCAAAAACTTGATTGTAAGAAATTTCGCCGTAAGATTCATCACCAAATGACGAGTGCTGTAAATCAGCGCCATACAAAAATTCCTTTTCAAAAAGTCCGTCTTTTTGAATGGAAACAGTTCCAGCAAAAACGGCTGTGGTTGCTGTTTTATTGGCGTTCGTATTGTCAGTAGCTTTCGGATTTAAAAGGGTAATAGTTTTGGTTGCCGGAGCCGGAGAGACTTTCGCTTTAAATAGTGCACTCTTCTTTTCGGTAGAGCAACCAGCGCAAAGTACTAAAACTAAAGCTATTGATCCTAAATACAATAAAATATTTTTCATAGAGTTCCTTTTTCTGCATTCATTTTTATAGAAGTAATGTGTATTTTTCAAACTGAAAATAAATCATTTGTGTGTTCACAATAGGTGAGGGGTAGTCAAATCGAACAAGAAGGTTAAAAATAAAAAAAGACCCTAGGTAGGGTCTTTTTTTCAAAATCAAACTTAATTAAAAGTTAATGACTGTTTACTATTTTTTAACTGAACTCATTAGATTCCAGTCTTCAATATTATTAGTTTCGTAAAATTGATGACCAGGCAATACGTAACCCGTCAAGTTTTTAGGAGTTACTGCAACTTCTGCACGGTAGTACAAAGGAAGCACTGGTAATTCTTCAGTGTAGATTTTCAAAATTTCCTGCGCCATAGTTTTACGTTTAGCAGCGCTGAATTCTAAATCAATCTTATCGAATAGTTCATCAACACGCTTGTTGCTGAAACCAGTGTAATTTTGGCCAGTGTAATTATTGGCAGCAGAAACAATTTGGTTCGTGTGCAAAGTTGATTTAGATGGAGATTCTGGTGAAGAAGTCCACGCATACATAGCTAAAGCGCCGTAGCGACGTTTACTTGTCGTTTCACCGAAGAATACTCGAGCCGGTTCGTTTTTAATCTGAACTTCAATACCTACAGATTTTAACTGAGATTGAATTAAAGTTTGAACTGTTTCACGAGTTTTATTTCCCGCTGTAGTCATAAACTGAAGGCTTAAACGTTTGCCGTCTTTAGAGCGATATCCATCAGATCCCATTTTCCAACCAGCAACATCTAACAATTTGTTCGCTTCTTTGCGGTCATATTTGTAAATGTGAACTTTCTTTGGATCATTCGTGAACCAAGGATCGATTGGCGCTAAATTATGTAAAGCCACTGTTTGTTTGCCATCAAATAAAGAATTGACCATAGATTGGCGATCAATAGCCTGAATTATTGCATGACGTACATTGATGTCCTTAAGTGCTGGATGGTCTAAATCCATATCAATATGTTCGTAAATCAAGCTAGGTTTGAAGTTTACAACAATAGGTTGATTTTCAGCCTTTGCTTTTTTATCCATAGTGATGGCCTGGTCAAAACTTACTCCAACTGGAGAAATCATGTCGATGTCACCAGAAGCTAAGTTGGCTTCAAGAGCGCTAGTATTAGCGATTAATTTTACGATGACTTTTTCGATATTGGCTTTTTTACCGTA
>JAYSSX010000112.1:0-13615 GCA_043720315.1 Pseudobdellovibrionaceae bacterium
TTCATATTGGTGTAGACAACCAGATTGGCTTCACCACAAATCCTGAAAATAGCCGCAGTTCCCACTACTGTTCGGATATTTCAAAAGTAATTGCAACTCCGGTGTTGCATGTTAATGGCGATGATGTTGAAGCTTGTGTTCGTGCGATGGATATTGCCATTCGATACCGCCAAGAATGGGGTAACGACATTGTTGTGAATATGATTTGCTATCGTCGGTTTGGTCACAATGAGGGCGATGAGCCTGCCTACACGCAACCGCTCATGTATGACCTTATCAAAAAACAACCCACCGTGCGTGAAATTTATGGAAAACGTTTGATTCGTGAAGGTTCTATCACACAAGAATTTTACGACACTTTATATAATGAAAAAATGGAAAACCTGCAAAAGGTTTATGAACATACTAAACAAAATCCTCCTAAAATTAAACCGTTTGAATTTGAAGGTTTATGGAAAGGTTTACGCAAAGGAAAAGGCGAAGACTTCGACCAAATCGTAGATACTCAAGTAGATATAAAAGTTTTAAAATCTATCGGTAAATTGATGGGAGAAGTTCCACCAGGATTTAGCCCTCATCCAAAGTTAGTTAAACTTTTAGAATCTCGCAAGGCCATGAGTGAAGGCAAAGAACTACTGGACTGGGGTACAGCAGAGTTATTGGCCTATGGAAGTCTTTTACACGAAGGCACGTCAGTCCGTTTAACCGGTCAAGACTGTGTCCGCGGAACCTTTACCCACAGACATGCTGGTCTTTACGATACAAAAACCAATGAATCTTATTTTGCCTTAGATAATGTCAATGGCGACAAAGTGGAATTTTGTGTTTACGATTCTATTCTTTCTGAATACGGAGTTTTAGGATTTGAATACGGAAATGCAATCTGTGACCCTACTTTTTTAACTATTTGGGAAGCTCAGTTCGGAGATTTTTCAAATGGTGCCCAGATTATCATTGATCAATTTTTGATGAGTGGAGAATCTAAGTGGCAGCAGATGAATGGATTGGTACTCCTCCTTCCTCACGGTTATGAAGGTCAGGGGCCTGAACATTCAAGCGCCAGAATGGAAAGATTTTTACAAATGTGTGCTTCTTTCAATGCGCAAGTTTGTAATTTAACGACGCCAGCCCAAATTTTCCATGCGTTACGTCGCCAAACTCGTCGTAAATTTAGAAAACCATTAATCGTGATGTCGCCGAAATCATTGTTACGCCATCCAAGAGCCACTTCTAAATTAGAAGATTTGGCCTTAGGACATTTCCAGGAAGTGATTCCTGATGTTACTTCAGATCCGAAAAAAATTGAAACATTGGCCTTGTGCTCAGGAAAAGTTTATTACGAACTTCTGGAAGAAAAAGAAAAACAGAAAAACGAAAGAACAGCATTAGTTCGTCTGGAACAAATTTATCCAACTCCATTGAAACAGCTTACTCAAGTCATTAAGTCCTACCCTAAATTGAAAAATTTAGTTTGGGTCCAAGAAGAACCCAAAAATATGGGAGCCTTCCAACATATTTATTTCAAATTAGCTGAAATGATGGCACGCGAAGGAATGGGTAACATGGGATTGCATTATGTAGGCCGCAGCGAACGATCGTCTCCTGCAACCGGATCAATTTACCGTCATAAAACGGAACAAAGTGAATTGGTTGGAAACTGTTTTAAAATTTAAATTTTTATAGATAAGGAATTTATATGAAATACGAAGTGAAAGTACCTGCAGTTGGAGAATCCATCACCGAAGCAACCATTGGATCTTGGGTGAAAAAAAATGGCCAAGCAGTAAAACGTAATGATGTTTTGATGTTGCTTGAAACCGACAAGGCAAGTGTCGAAGTGGTTGCGGAGCAGGACGGCGTTCTAACCGTTACTGCGCAAGAAGGAAGTACAATTCCTATTGGATCAGTGGTCGCATTTATCGATAGCGACGGAAAGGCTTCATCCATAGCCGCTGCGCCAACGCCCACCGCACCTGCTGCTACTGCGATTATTCCTACGGCGGCGAATGGAAAACCTTTAGCTCCGCCGGTTGCCGAGGGAAATATTCACGCTGATTTAAAAAATCATTTAAGTCCGGCTGTTCAAAAAATGGTTACTGAAAAAAATCTAGATCCGCAACAAATTCAGGGAACAGGCCGCGATGGACGACTGACAAAATCGGATGTGATGACAGCTTCAGCTGGAGGTGGAATGATGGCCCAAACTTCCGCTGCGCCAAAGTCAGCGCCGCAAGCACCGGTTGCAGCAAAGCCAGTTGCTATTACAAACAAAAATAGCAAACAAGGTGATATCACACGAATGCCAATGACAACAATTCGTAAAAAAATTGCTGAGAAATTGGTCCAATCGCAACAGACAACAGCGACCTTAACTACTTTTAACGAAGTAGATATGACGAAAATTATCGAGATCCGAGCAAAGTACAAAGATAAGTTTAAAGAAAAATACGGAGTTAATTTAGGCTTTATGGGATTTTTTGTAAAGGCCAGCATCGAGGCTCTTCGTGCTTGGCCGGCCGTGAACTCTACAATTGATGGAACCGATTTACTCTATAAAAACTTTTACAACATTGGTGTTGCCGTCGGTACAGATAAAGGTTTAATCGTTCCAGTCATCAAAGACGCTGACACAATGTCAATTGCACAAGTTGAATTAGCTATCAGAGACTTCGCTGCCAAGGCCCGTGATGGAAAGATTTCCTTTGATGATTTAAGTGGCGGAACATTTACTATTTCCAATGGCGGAGTTTATGGATCTTTGATGTCGACTCCTATTCTCAACCCACCGCAAAGTGGAATTTTAGGAATGCATAAAATGCAAGAGCGGCCAATTGTTATTGATGGAAAAATTGAAGTACGCACTATGATGTATTTAGCATTATCTTACGATCACCGAGTAATCGATGGAAAAGAAGCCGTCAGTTTCTTAGTAAAAATTAAAGAGGGCATCGAAGATCCTGAAAGATTACTTATTGAGGTGTAGCGCAAACAAGCGTTACTTATTACACAATAGAGGTTTTATTTATGTATGATTTAGTGATTATTGGATCTGGCCCAGGCGGATATGTTTGCGCGATTCGCGCCGCCCAATTAGGATTAAAAACGGCCGTCATTGAAAAAGATGCCACTTTTGGTGGGACTTGTTTAAACGTTGGGTGCATTCCATCGAAGGCACTTTTGGAAAGTTCTGAACTTCTTTATGCAGCCAAAACACATTCTAAAAGTCATGGAATTAAATTAGGCTCGGTAGAGTTAGATCTTCCAACAATGATGGCTAGAAAAGACAAAATTGTAAAAGACCTCACCCAAGGCGTGGCTTTTTTATTTAAGAAAAATAAAATCGATGCGTACAAAGGATTTGGCCAGATTGCAAAACAGGGGTTAGTGACAGTTACAGCCGTTGATGGCAGCAAACAGCAATTAGAAGCAAAAAATATTATTATTGCTACTGGCAGTGCACCGGTAGAACTTCCCTTCCTAAAATTTACAGAAAAAAGAATTGTTAATTCGACAGGTGCTTTAACTTTAGAGTCAGTTCCCGAACATCTTATTGTTGTAGGTGGTGGCGTAATCGGCCTTGAGTTAGGTTCAGTGTGGTTACGATTAGGGTCAAAAGTGACGGTGATTGAATATGCCGATCGCCTATGTCCAGTGATGGATACACAAATGATGTCGACATTGCAAAAAGTTTTACAAAAACAGGGAATGCAATTTTTATTTTCCACGAAAGTTGTAAATTCTGCGATTTTGAAATCAGGAATTACTTTGGATTTCGAAGATATGAAAACGCAGAACAAAGGACAAATTAAATCTGATGTTGTCCTAGTTGCAACCGGAAGAAGACCATACACCGAGAACTTAGGTTTAGAGGCGCTTGGAATTGAAAAAGATCAACGCGGTTTTGTAAAAATCGACAAACATTTTCAAACCAATGTGCCAGGAATTTTTTGCATAGGTGATGCGACTGTAGGACCGATGTTAGCTCATAAAGCCGAAGAAGAAGGCGTAGCGATTGCGGAGATTTTGGCTGGCCAGGCTGGGCACGTCAATTACTATACTGTCCCAAGCGTTATTTATACTGATCCCGAAGTGGCCAGCGTTGGCTACACACAGGAACAAGTTAAAGAATTGGGAATCCCTCACAAAGTAGGTACTTTTCCGTTTATGGCAAATGGACGTGCGAAAGCTTTAGGAATGACAGAAGGTTTAGTTAAAATAATCGCACATGCAGAAACGGACAAAATTATTGGTGGACATATTGTCGGCCCTCGCGCCTCGGAATTATTAGGCGAAGTTATTATTGCTATGGAATTTGGCGGTAGCAGTGAAGACCTAGCAAGAAGTTTCCATGCGCATCCGACATTAAACGAAGTTGTTCGTGAGGCAGCACTTGCTGTTGATAAACGCGCGCGACAAATGTAATTTTCTTTATTTATAACTCTTTAAGGAGGCTATATGCAAAAATTTCTGGTTTATCTAAAATTAAGTTTGGTGTTTATGATGTATTTAATTTCTAATTGTTCGAATGCGCAAACCGATCAAAGTTGGGATGCCCGTCCCCAGTCAATAGGCGCTGATGGCTACCCTGACCTTTGGTGGGCACCTGTTGAAGATCCTTCAGCACCTTCGTGGGAAATTTTACCGCAAACAGCAAATCGGGCGGCCAAAGAAGTGATACTTTCTAAAAGAAATGAATTAGGAGTTTTCTCGAATCTATCCGCAAGTCCGTTTGAGTTAGACGGAGTAAAATACGCCAGCCTTGAAGCCCTTTGGCAGTCTTTGAAATATCCAGAAGGACCTGATGACGAAAGACTAAAAGATAAAACCATTATTTGGCCCTACACGCGTGATCAAGTTCGTATGTTGACCAGTTTTGAATCCAAGGATGCCGGAAATGCGGCCAATGCAAATATGAAAAAATTAGGAATTGCTTGGGTTACCTATCAAAATAAAAAAATGCTTTATAAAACGACTGATCAAATGGCACATTATGCTTTGATTTGCAGAGCAACTATGGCGAAATTTGAACAAAACAAAATCGTCTCCAATTTGTTAGCAAAAACCAAAGGTTTAAAGTTACTTCCTGATCATAAAGAAGACACGTCAGCTCCAGCTTATAAATATTTTGATATTTGGATGCGTATTCGCGATCAAGGACAATGTAAAAACATATGAGTGATTGTAAACACGATCACTCGCATGACCACGATCACTCTCACGGACACAGTCATGAGGGCGGACATGGGCACACCCACTTTGTAGCCAATTATAATCTGGCTTTCCAAGTGGGCATTTTACTCAATTTTTCCTTCGTTATTATTGAATTTCTGTATGGGGTTTGGTCCCATTCTTTAAGTTTAGTGGCCGATGCCGGACATAATTTAGGTGATGTCCTTAGTTTGCTTTTGGCCTGGGCCGCGTATCACCTTACTAAACGAAGACCAAATGCTTTATTTACTTACGGATTTAAAAACACCAGCATTTTAGCTTCGGCGATTAATGCCATCACGTTATTTATCATTACCGGCATGATGCTATGGGAAGCGGTCAATCGATTCCAGAATCCCGAATCCCCTGTAGCCTTAACAATGATGTGGGTGGCCGGAATAGGAATTTTGGTCAATGGTATTACCGCTTTTTTCTTTTATTCTGGTGGAAAAGTAGATCTAAATTTAAAAGGAGCTTTTGTCCATTTAGCGGCGGATGCTTTAATTTCGTTAGCGGTAGTCATTAGTGGAATTATCATTTATTACACTCAAGCAAGTTGGATTGACCCAGTTTTGACCGTATTTATATGCCTATTTATTATTTACTCGTCTTGGGGAATTTTAAAAGAAAGTTTTATATTATCGGTTCAAGGCGTTCCTTCATATATAAAATATGAAAAAGTAAAAAAGTACCTAGAAGAAATTAAATTAGTAAATGGAGTCCATGATCTTCATATTTGGGCAATTAGCACTAACGAAAATGCTTTATCTACGCACTTAAAAGTAAATGGGAAACATCCTGGTGACTTATTTTTGCAAAACATTGCCAGTGACTTAAAATCTAAATTTAGAATTCATCATACTACGATTCAGATCGAATTAGGCGACACTACTGAAGAGTGCGCCCTGGAAACTCACCACAAGATTTGAAACCTTAGCGTTCTCCGCAAAGGCCTAATCCAGCCACAAGCTGTTTACTTTTCTTTCCACTGCAGTTTCTTTGGCAACTTCATACCCTGCATCCACGTGCCTAAAAATTCCCATCGCTGGATCTGCCGTCAGCACTCTTTGCAACCGTCTATCTGCGGCTGCTGTTCCGTCGGCGACAATGACTTGTCCAGCGTGTTGACTGTAACCCATGCCCACACCCCCACCATGATGTAAAGACACCCAGGTTGCCCCGCAGGCTGTATTTACCATTGCATTTAACAAAGGCCAATCGCTGACCGCATCACTACCATCTTTCATCGCTTCAGTTTCACGATTCGGTGAAGCCACGCTACCACAGTCTAAATGGTCGCGACCAATAACGATTGGCGCTTTCACTTTTCCTTCCCGAACCAACTTGTTAAAAGCCAAACCTGCCAAATGCCGTTCTCCATATTCCAACCAGCAAATTCTTGCCGGTAACCCCTGGAAAGCAATTCGTTTTTCAGCCATATCCAGCCATTTCAAAAGATGCTTTTTATGCGGAAACAATTCACGAATGACATCGTCGGTAACTTGAATATCTGCTGGGTCACCACTTAAGGCCACCCAACGGAAAGGACCACTGCCTTTACAAAATAAAGGTCGAATGTAAAGAGGAACAAATCCCTCAAAATCAAATGCATTTTTAACGCCGTTTTCCTGGGCGCGCGCCCGTATATTATTTCCGTAATCAAAAGTAATGGCTCCGCGTTTTTGCATCTCCAACATTCCCAAAACATGTTTAGACATAGAATCGTAAGCCGCTTTTAAATAAGCTTCTTTATTTTGCATTCTAAAATCTGCCGCCGACTCCACAGAGTAACCTTGGGGAATATATCCAAATAAGGGATCATGCGCTGAAGTTTGGTCAGTAAGCATGTCGGGAAGAAAATTTTTCGCAATCAACTGATGAATCACCGTTGCCATGTTTCCCAATAGGGCGACGGATTTTGCTTCGCCTGTTTCTTTGTACTTAGCAACGCGTTTTAAAGCGTCTTCTAAATCAGTAGCTTGTTCATCCACATATTTTGTTTTTAATCGTTTATCGATACTTTTTTGATCGACGTCGACAGCTAAAACAATCGCTCCTGCAAAGACACCTGCCAAAGGTTGGGCCCCGCCCATGCCACCAAGACCCGCAGTCAAAATTATTTTACCAGTTAGGTTTCCGTCAAAATGTTTTCTACCTGCTTCAACAAAAGTCTCGTAAGTTCCCTGCACGATCCCTTGTGTACCAATGTAGATCCAAGACCCGGCTGTCATTTGGCCAAACATCATTAAACCTTTTTTATCTAACTCATTAAAATGATCCCAGTTTGCCCATTTCGGAACTAAATTGGAGTTTGCCAATAAAACCCTTGGTGCATCTTCATGAGTTTTTAAAATACCAATTGGTTTGCCTGACTGAATTAAAAGCGTTTCATCGTTTTCTAGATCCTTTAGAGAACTTAAAATCTTATCGAACGAAGGCCAATCTCTGGCTGCCTTGCCAATTCCACCATAAACAATAAGTTCATGCGGATTCTCAGCCACCATCGGATCTAAGTTATTTTGAATCATACGGTAAGCTGCTTCTTGAAGCCAACCTTTACAATTCAGTTTGGTCCCTGTGGGAGCCTTTACAGTACGATTTTGATTTCGATTGGATTCCTGCATTTATGACCTCATTGCTGATAAAATCGGCTCCAAAATTACTCCATAAATGATTTGAAGGCAAACTCATCCCGCAACCCTAGGTCAAAGGCCATAAAGTATGAATAAATATAGTATTTTACTATAATTTCACCTATTCAATACCTCTGAAAACAGCTACAATAACAAACAAAAGAGGTTAGGTTGGATCCTTCACGGAATTTGGAAATAGAGCTAAAAAATGATCTTATTTCCGAAGCGTTATGTATCGGTTGCTTTATTTATACCATTGACAGTACCGAGATGGTCTGGAACGAACAAGTTTACCACCTTTTGCAATTGCCGAAAGATTCCAGTCAAAATAAATTTGATCATTGGTTTCGAAGAATCCATGCTGAAGAAATTGGCTTTGTTCGCGAAGAATACCAAAGAATAATTCGTGAAAAAAACTCCTTCGACATCCGATACAAATTTAAATCGGTAAACGGTAATTACACCGATGTCCGCAGTAAAGCAAAAGTTTTACTGAATGCACAGGGGATGGCTGAAAAGATCGTTGGAATCATTTGGGATATTTCTGAAGATATCAAGGCCTTTGAAGATGCTGAATTAGAAAAAGTAAGAATGATTAATACCTCCAAAATGGCGACCTTAGGCGAAATGAGCAGCAGTATTATTCATGAAATAAATAATCCAATGGCGGTTATCCTATCAAACTCTGAAATAATAGAAAGATTTGCTGACGGCAAAATTACTGACATCAATACGCTTAAAAAATCCTGCGCTTCAATAAAAAGAATGAATGAAAGAATCATCCGAATCATCAGAAGTGTTCAGGCACACACACGAGACGGCAGCAATGATTCGTTTTCCCCATCAAGCCTTGGCGGCATATTCCAAAATGTTCAAGAACTAACTAGACCAAAATTTATCTGCAATTCTGTTGAAATCACCTTCACTGCACCTGAAGAAAAAATAAAAATCTCTTGTCGTTCGGTTCAGATTGAACAAGTCCTCATTAATTTAATAAATAACTCCATTGATGCGATTGAAAAACTTCAAGAGAAATGGATTAAAATAGATCATCAAATTCAAAAAGACTATGTGGTGATTTCTGTCACCGATAGCGGAACTGGAATTCCTGAAGAACTCCACGGAAAAATAATGAAGCCCTTTTTCACTACTAAGGAGCGGGGAAAAGGCACAGGCCTGGGCCTTAGCATCTCCGCGACTATCATTAATGAACATAAAGGAGAATTTCATATAGATGGAAAATCTCCCCACACTCGTTTTCTGATCAAGCTGCCATTAGCGTAAACTAAACTAATAACTCCAAAGAGTGGGCAAAAGTTAGAATTTTTTCTGACTGAATTAATTTTCTAATTTCGGCAATATCATCTGAAAAAACCCTATCTTTATCAGCGAAAGGAACTTTAGATCTTACGATCGAGTAGACCTCAGCAACGATTCCCGTGGGCTCTAAAGGTTTAAGTAAATCTAATCCCTGACACGCCGATAACAACTCCATGGCGATAATGTTTTCACAATTTTCAATAATTTTGCTAAATTTTCTAGCGGCTATTGTCCCCATACTGACGTGATCTTCTTTGTCTGCCGAAGTCGGAATACTATCAACGCTGGCTGGATGGGAAAGAATTTTATTTTCACTCACCAAAGAGGCGGCTGCGACCTGCACAATCATGTGTCCCGAGTTCAATCCTCCGTTTTGTGTCAAAAAAGCCGGAAGGTCGCTCATCGCGGGATTAATTAGTTTTTCGATTCGACATTCTGAAATACTACCAATGGCACTGATTGCAATCGCCGAAAAATCCATCGCAAAGGCAACGGGTTCTCCATGAAAATTTCCACACGAAAGAATTTTATTTTCATCGACAAACACCAAGGGATTATCTGTACTCGAGTTCGCTTCGATTTCTAAGGTCTTCACAACTCCATTGATGGCGTCTTTGGCGGCGCCATGCACAGCCGGAATACACCGTAACGAGTAAGCATCTTGTACTTTATTGCAGTTCTCATGACTGTCTGAAATGTTAGATTTTTCACCTAAAATCAAACGCATATTTGCTGCCGTTTTTGCTTCCCCTGGATGGGCACGAGTAGGAGCGATCAGCGGATCGAAAGCCTTCCGTGATCCACGTAATGCTTCTAATGACATAGAAGCTGATACATCTGCTAAGCGCAGTAGATTTTTTGCCCGATACGTTGCTAACATTCCAACGGCAGTCATGACCTGACATCCATTTATTAATGAAAGACCTTCTTTAGCTTTCAAAACCAACGGTTGAATACTTTTTTTATTCAACTCACCAGAAGTCGAAACCGGCTTACCATCTGCCGACCATACAGTTCCTTCGCCCATCAAGGCCAAAGCTAGATGTGATAGCGGAGCCAAGTCACCACTTGCACCAACACTACCCTGACAAGGAATATAGGGAATAATATCTGCGTTTAAAAATTCTAAGATTTTTTCGACTACGGCAGGACGGATACCGCTATGACCATTGGCCAACGCATTTGCTCGTAAAAACATAATCGCTTTCGTTTGGTTAGCCGTGAATGGATCGCCAATACCTACGCAATGCGAGCGAATTAAATTTCTTTGTAGTTCTTCAATCTGCGATTCAGAAATCCGCACCGAACTAAAGGAACCAAAACCCGTATTTACTCCGTACATCACCTCGCCGGCTAAAATTCGCTTCTCAATATAATCACGGGATTTTTGCATTTTTTCACGAGCGCGTTTTGCTAAAGCAACCTTTGTCCCACCATTAGCAACAGTCCAAACTTGTTCGATCGTTACATTCTGACCCGTTAGTTCAATTTCCATTTTATTCCTTAATAATTTCAGCTTTTATTACCAGATCACCGATTTCAATTTTATCCACATTGTCCATTCCGTGAATAACTTGCCCCAGCACAGTATACATTCCATCTAAATGAGGAGTTTTGATATGATTGATAAATAAAGAAGGTCCTCCGCCACCCGAGTCAAAATCATTTGATCGTGGCATACCAATAGTCCCTCGTTCGAAAGGATGACTATTAATTTCACTTCTTAGATTGAAGTAGTTTAGCTGATCAGTTCCAGCCTGCGCTCCTTGAGCAACAAAGTTCGAAATCACCCGGTGAAATAAACTCCCGTCGTACTTTCCGGCTTTTACCCAACCCAAAAAATCCGCGACATGAAAAAAAGCCTCTTTATAGAATTTAATTTTAACTAGGCCTTTCGTCGTTGTTAATAAAACGATAGTATCTTCACTCCAAATATCATTCAAAAAAGGCGTCGTTGAAAAACTATTTTCAATTTGTATCAAAGCAAAAATGACATTTCTACGATTCAACTCAATTTTGATTTTTTCCGACAGCCCAAAAACAGTTTCTTTCAAATAGTATTGCTTTAATAGCTCAGTTGTTTCGATATTGTCTTCAGAAATGAAATAATCCAAAATAACTTCACGCACATCACGAAAGTGAACAAATCCAGAGTTGTTATATAGGACATCTAAGTAAGCCAGTTTTTTTGCATAAAGGCTATCTTCTCTAGCAATCGGCAATGAACTTAGTAAAAGTGCAATAGAATACTTCTCATCTAACCGATCTAAATCAATCACTAGTGTTAATTTGTTCAAAGCATAAGAAGTGTCAAATTGTGCTAACTGATCAATCGCTGCTGATCTGACGTGCAAGTCGCTATCTGCTAGGCCAACAGATACAATCAATTTGGCATCAGGATGCAAAGCCGATTGATTGACAACATTTTGACGAACCACCCAATTTGGATTCTGCAGAAACTCTAACATTAAATTGCCATAATTTAAATTTTGGCAAAAGCTGAGGTCGCGATTTTTCGAACAATAGTTTGAAAGAAAATTGAGACTGGCATTTTTTACTGTAATCGACGAATCGTTTAAAAGCGATTGCACCAACTCTAAAACAGAAGCGTTTAAAGTTGAAAATTCCGCAACGGTCGCGTTTTCAAGAGCGGCATTTCGGACGTGATAAGACTGGTCTTTTAGTAGCTCGCTAAAAAGTAACTGCTCCGCAGGCAACAAGGAAACCTTTAGATTCGTTAACGCCTGTATAGCTTGTACCTGAACTCTTTTATTTTTAGTCGATCTTGCCATCTGCTTTAGCAGCAAATACGCAGCTTCCGTTTTTAATTTCGATAAAGATCTAGCGGTAAAGATTCCGACATTTTCTTTTTCAACCAATGCTAATTTGGATAAAAGTGGCAACGCCTTGTTTGCACCCACCAAATAGGACGTGTAAGCGACAGATTCGGCCACCTCTTGATTATCCAAAAGATGCTGGGAAGCCCAACCCACATAGACCTCGATAAATTCCGGTGACCAATCAAATAAAGGCAAGTCAGGATGATTGATTTGGCGCACGAATCTGGCTCTAAACGCTGCCATTAAAATTGCGGCTGACACCTTTGAAGTTTGTTTTGGCAACTGCTCAGCTAGAGTTTGATAGGTATCATCGGGAGAAATTCGGCCGTAAGCTTCGAAACACTTAGCCCGAACTGACTCATTGGTGTCGTTCCAACGGTTTTTTACACTTTGAATAGAGTCTGCGTCTAATTTGTTTTGTATGCCAATTTCTCCCAGCGCAAAACAAACTTCGGACCTTACTTCAGGTGATGAATCAAATAATCTACTTTTGAATAAGTTAATCGAAGAAACTAATCTAGTTTGCCCAAGGACTTGAACTCCAATAACTCGATCGTAGGCCAAACTGCTTTGAAGAAAAGTGGAAAAAAGTGGATTACTTAAATCCCGTTCTTCTCCCGCTTTTTTCAAATTAAAAACGTCCTGTTCTGAAAATGAACTTACCTGGGCATACAAGGTTTGAAAACCCAAAGCAAAAAGCAAAAAGAAGGCACCTATCAATTTTTTAGAATTCATAACTTTTCCTATTTCTTTAAAAGATCAATTTGTTTTCTATATGTGTGAACTTTTTGAACGTAAGACAGTTGCGAGCTGTCTTTTATAAAAACCGCGCTTCCAGCTACTATCACGTCAACTTCCGAACATTCCTTAATCGTTTCAGCATTGATACCACCATCAATTTCGATCAAGCAATTTAATTTACTTTCGGAAATACGACCACGCAATTGACTGACTTTTTCCATCTGCTCGGGCATAAAAGATTGGCCACCAAATCCAGGTTCGACTGACATCACTAGCACCAAGTCAACCCGATCTAGAAAAGGCAAAATCGTATTTAGTTTGCTTTTTGGTCTTAAGGTTATCCCAACCTTAACTCCGAGGCTGCGAATTTTTTTAATCAAGGCCTGAGGATTTTTTGTAGATTCAATATGAAAAGTCAAATAGTCGGCGCCGGCAATGGCAAACGACTCTACGTACTTTTCAGGATCATCTATCATTAGATGAACATCCAGAGGTAAAGTAGTAACTGCTTTTAAAGCTTTTACGACAAATGGGCCAATGGTAATGTTGGGCACAAAATGTCCATCCATTACATCGACATGAACCCAGTCAGCCCCAGCCTCAGCAATGGCCTTAATTTCTGTTGCAAGATAAGCAAAGTCAGCTGATAAAATACTTGGCGCTATTAATTTAGGCCTTTTATTTTTAGTTGCCAAAGATATCCCCTATTTTAAAATCGTGCCCTTTTAAAAATTCACTGACAGACATTTTGTTTCTGGATTCAGGCTGCAGTTCCAATATTTTTAAAATACCCGCGCCAGTTTGAATAGAAATGAATTCAGAGGTTACGTCAGTAACCTTGCCGGTTTTCGCGGGATCCACATTAGCAACAGC
>JAYSSX010000113.1:0-16105 GCA_043720315.1 Pseudobdellovibrionaceae bacterium
ACCAAACACAGCACCCAACACCGCGTAGGTTAAGAAAAGAAGGAATAAGTTTACTTCAGGACGGTAGGCAATGACTGCAATCAGCGCCACTCCCAAAACCAGATATTTAAAAGGTAACCGTTCTTTCAAATCTAAATCTTTGAATGAACGATAACGGAAAGTACTTACCATTACGAAAGCTAATAAATAAGTCATCAATAATAAACCAATATTGCCATTCGCATCTAATTGTAAGTCCTCAAAAGCTAATACCGAACTGGCAACGATACCACCTGCCATTGGAATGGGTAGACCTTGAAAATAATTTTTTTCAACAACGTTAGCCTGCACATTAAATCGCGCTAATCGCAATGCCCCACAAGTTGCAAATAGAAAACAGGCTAACCAACCAATTCGACCGAACGGCTGCAATGCCCACATATGAAGTAAAACTGCAGGCGCTAAACCAAAACTCACTAAGTCGCAAAGAGAATCATATTCAGCACCAAATTTAGAGGTCGACCGAGTCAATCGCGCCAATCTTCCATCCATCAAATCAAACACTGCCGCTGCAACAATCGCATATGAGGCGTGCAAAAAATCACCTTTGATGGAATGAATAATTGCGTAGAAACCAAAGAAAATATTTCCCGTTGTTACTAAGTTAGGCAAAACATAAATATGCATGGCCCATTTTTTAGGCTTATCAACTGCTTGAACGGGAGTGGTTTGATTCGAATCCATTACTTCTGTTGTCATGGCGCTAACCTATCACAGCTAGCGTTCCAAACAAATTAAATAATATCCATAGTGCGATGGCACTTAAAACCGGAAGAGTGAAATTGTCATCTAATTTAGCAACTGGAATTAGCTCGGCCAATGCACCAATTAATCCACATAAAATGCTAATAACAATCAAGCGATCAAACATCAAACCATAAAAATAAAGGTAAATAAAACCGATCAAAGCGCATACAAAAAATGCAGCCATTGATCCTTGTAAACTTTTGTGACCGAAAATCTTGTCTTTACCAAACCGAATTCCAAAATAACTGGCGATAGGATCTGCAAAAGCTAAAAAGAGTAAGGTTAAAATCACGATTTCACGTCTAAAAAATAAACTGACAACTAAAACACCGGTTAATAAAAATGTGGTTCCCGCCAATTTATGAAGTTCATTTTGACGCATAATTGGTCGAAACATATGAACCAAAAAGTCGTTCAATTTTTGGTTTTGTTGACGGATAAAATCAAAAGGAACGAAGGCCAGCCACAAAAGCGCAAAGACCCCAACGGACCAACTTAACGGTAAAAAAGCATATATAAGAGTTAGCGTCGAAACACCCAGCATATGCCATATTTTTCTAGCCCAGTGGATTTCGGTTCTTTGCTTTAATTCCATTACCTTCAACAACAGTTCTTTAGCTAATAATTTGTCATGGGTAGTTTCTGCCATAAACATTGTAAGTTAATTGACATAAATTGTTCTGACAACAAGCTTTATAGGTCAGTGTAAGTATCTGCTTTTATTAAGTAATTAAATGGGGTATTGCGGCAACGCCTAAGGTATTAACAATCTTAAACCAGGCTAAATTCCAGGAATTTTTTGTTACGAATTACTTTAATGAATTCAGCTAGTTACTAATGTGACTTGGGCATGCGGTTTGCTTCTTAAAGCCTTATGTACCGCTTTGCCCGGTTTTTTCTACTGTTAATTTCCCTGTTTTTCCATGGCATCGCCTTGGCCGGGCAAGGCTATATAACTGACGTCCAGGCAGAGAAGGATCTCAAATATTACGAAGTCTTCTTTTATTATGAAACGCCAAAACTGACCGAAGGTAAATTGAGTGATGTGATCTTCAATAAGGAACTTTCCACGGAGTTTAAGAATCGGTACCGCGATACATTCCGACAAATGGATACAGAGAGTCTTAATTATCAAGTAACCAATTTCTATCTACTAGATCAAAACAAGGCTCAGGTTCAACAAACTGAACAGGCTAATCTGCAACGAAAAGAATTTGCCGAATATATGATTAAACGACTTTTCGAATTCCACAGCGATAATTACTTTAAAACTCAACCGGAAGTCCGACAGGTTTACGAGCTAAAAGAGAAACTCAGCAAAATTGAAGTGGAGATGGCGCAAGATTTTAAATTTAGGATGAATTATTCTTACAGCAGCAATATTTTTGACTTGAGCTTGGTTAATCCAACTTATGAATCCAGATTGTCAGTCGAAATGGACCCCAAGTCCTTCGGGCCAACAAAACCCAGAGAAGAATGGCTATGGATAAATAAAAAAATTAATAAAAAAGTAAAACTTTTCACTTCCACTCAAATTGAAAACGGTATTTTCTACACCTATGTTGGAAAAAGTTGGACGCAGAGGTTTGCGACTAGCTTTGGTGTTTCTACTTATTTTAAACCGTTGGGTTCAAGCACCCGCGAACAACGATTAGTTCTAGGTATGTCGCATACCTATTAAATAATAGCCCCAACTCCAGTCCACAAATAGTAAAATCCGGCAGCTAGAATTAATGAAGAACTTAAATGGTGTACATGTTTCAGCCATTTTCCTGGCTTCTTCAGTCGCTTTAATTTGACGATACCCAAACCTAATACCAAAAATAAAACCGACGCACCTAAGGAATAGGAAAGCATTGAAAGCATCCCATTTACTAAAGAACCGGAATCAGAAATGGAAAACAATATCGTGGCTAAAATAGGACTGGAGCAAGGAGAACTCATTAAGGCCGAGCTGGCTCCAAGTACAAAGGCCATTAAAAAAGAACCTTTGCCAACAATGCGATCTGACAGCTCATTCTGAGTTTGATTAAATCTTTGTAAAACCGAAGGCAAATAATTAAAAAAGGCACTTAAGGCAAAAAGAATCAAAAACACACCAATGATCATTTTAACTTTTGGGTCCTGTGAGGTAAATCCGAAAACTTCACCCAGTTTTACGGCCAAAAAACCCAATATCGTAAAGGCAACCAGCTGACCGAAAAAAAACAAAAGCACTTTTCTTTTCGAAGATTGTTTGCCTAAATACCCCACCGTCAAAGGAATCATCGGGAAAACGCAGGGACTCAGTGAAGTTAAAAGGCCACCAATAAATGCACTTAAAATGACTGTCATTAATTTTTACCTATCAAAGTTTTTATTTTTTGCAGATCAAATTCGACTTCCGTCGCCACTAATTCAAATTTTTCTTTGTTCTTTTTCAAAAGCGCCCACTGTGGAACTGAAAATACTTTTAATGATTTACGTACTTCTTTTTCTAGATCCATAAATACAGGCAATTTAATATTTTCTCGTTCCAGAAAATTAGCCACCATATTTTTATCTTTTTCGGTGTTAACTATAACCAATGACATGTTCTTTAAATCATTGGCTTCTTTTATAGGCCCTTTTAGTTTCTCTTTGCAGTCTGGGCACCAAGTAGCCCAAAAATACATTAACACATAATCTTTATTGGTTTCGACAACGTAGTTGGCACCAGAAGTCATCTGAAGTTTGCTTAATAAATTAGACTCTACTTCAATGGCTGCAAAAGCCTGAGCAGCCAATAATACCACAAAAGACATCGATGAAACAAATTGAGCTAATTTTTTAAAATTCACTTTTACTCCCAGCGCCCGGTGAAGGGTTCAAGTTCAGCAACAGAAAACTCTCCCGTTTTTTGAAAAACAAAACCCTTTTCTTGGGTTTGTACAATCACACAAGGAACTTTTTGCTCCGGACAAAAAGTTCTGAATAATTCGTCACTACTGGCTTCAGCGGTTTCGGGTTGCACAATCACATTCCAAGGCAATTTAAAATTCTCTGCAAAAGCATGAGCATCCTCAACAATACCGCCCACCAAAACCGTATATAGATCAACATTCTGCGGAACATGACCCAATTGCTTGAAAAATTTCACTAACTTTTCATGTTCACCAGCGCAAATCACGCAAGTATCAGAGGCAAAGATAATGACGGTCGAACGGTTTAGATTGATCGACTGTCCATTTTGCGTAAATCCCTTGGCTTTGAAAAATACTTTTGGTTTACCTTCAGGTCCGTTTCCAGGGTTTACTATAGGCACATTGGGTTTTCTCAATTGTGTCGGCATTTGCTTCGCGCAACCAATTACCAAAAGGGAAAGAACGGCAAAAGTAAGTTTTATCAAATTTCCCACACTATTCCCCCGATAAACTGTTCGGACTTTGCCGAATTATTTGATTGCGAATATTCATACTTTAAATTGGCCTGCCAACCCGAAGCTAGATATTGCATCTGCAAGCCATAGACGTCAGTGGCCAGTTGAGTGACGCTGTTAACCCAAGGAGCATTTTCAATTTCAGAGATAATTCCGTAACTAGGTGCTATCAACCAATTGTAAGTTAAATTATGCTGATATTTTAATTCTCCCCATGTCATTTTATAATAACCGTACTGGTTAATCGGAAGACTTTCATTTTGATTTTCGGACAGAAACCCTAGATCAAATCGGAGAGACTTTTGATTGTCGAAGGCATAGAAATTTTTAATTTGAGCACCAAAGTGGGCTGGCCGCTCGGCATTGCGGTTAGAGTAAATGAGTTCAAATCTAGACTTTAAATTTTCAGTAAAAATCTGTTCATAGTGAAGGGTGTTTTTATTACTGGAAACATGATTTGGTTTCTGTCGGTTTTTAAATGTGACTGTATCTAAATAGGTATTAAATGGAAGGTCGGAGTAGACGTGTTCGATCAGATAACCCACTTCAGCAGCTGAATATAGAAAGTGCGAGTTTAATTCTAAAGAGTATTTTTTTTCGCTGATCGGTGATTGGCTAACCGTTTGGGCCACAGACATTTCTGCATTGAAGATGTCATTGGCAAAACCCAAATTTAAACCTACCAAGGTCGTTTTTGGATCATAACCTGAATCCAAAGTTTGAATCACTCCTGCGGAATCGCGAATCTCCACCTTATTATCGGTCAGTTGCGACTGTACAGCAAAGGTCCAATTCTTTTGAATCGTAGGTGAAGTCATCATAAAATTTTGAGTCTGATAGGAAGTCAAAGAATGTTCAGAAACTAAAGGATTCGAACGAGTTCCTTGAACCTGATTCCATTCCATGGAAGTTTCAAATTTTCCGGCAGCAGAAAATGCGGAAAACGAAAAAAGCATAACTAAATTCAAAAAAATTAATGAGCGCAATTGGAGCATGAGACTCCTCCTGCGGATAAGGTCCGTAAACCTGTCATCGGCGAGTTCGTTGTATGAATATTCGATTTTAACTCAGCATTCGGTTGATTAACAAAACTTCGGTCCATTTCCTGTAGATTTGCACAACCCACAAACAAAAAGCCCAGTAGAAATAAAGCGACCTTAAAGGTCGCTTTATTCACAAAAGTAAAAAAATTTACCTTTTTTAAAATCATCTTACTCTGCTAACAATTTCTGTAATTCAGCTTGTTCTTCTTTTTCCCAAGTACCGATGTGTTTAAATACGATCACATCATTATGAACTACATAAGTGGTTGGAGTATATTGAATGCCGTATGCTTTTGAAGCCACCCGATCCATATCCAAAGCAACCGAAGCTTTCAAATCTGCTTTGTGATCAATTGCAAACTGTCTTAAGGCTTTTTCATTGCGATCAAGTCCAATCAAACGAAAAAAAGCTTTACCTTCAGTTTGTGCGCTTAAAGAATTAAACGCCGGCATGTTATCTAAACAAGCGCCGCAAGTTGTTTGGAAAAATTCTAAAACAACTTTTTGACCCTCGACTAAGGGTGAGGCAATACATTCTTCATGTTCAGTCGCATCTGGATAGATGTTTACTAAATGTATGCAAGGAACCTTGTCCCCGACTTCAAGGGCTTGTGCAATCCCTGCAACTAAAAAAAAGGCCATACCAATTAAAAATTTTTTCACGCGATCTCCTTATCGTTTTAAATCTTTGTAGAAAATCTACCCTTTTTTTTGCCTGTTGTTAAAGCTTAATGTTCCTTATCTGCCACATTAATATTTATAACTTCTGTAAGAAAACATAATACCAGACTTGTCTGATAGCGTTATGCCCGACTCCTTCTGGACTTCGAACCTGTCAAAAATCCGCCGATGAAAGGGTATGGGAATATCGAACTCATCAAACAAAACAGACAAGAAAGTGCTTACCATGCTATCTCTATTTGTCGGTTTAGTTTTCATATTTAGCTTCTTTTCCATCGTAAACGAACCAGCCAAACCAGTTGTCATTAGAAGTTATAAAAAGCCAGAAGTACGGACGCCTGCTTCAGTCATTACGCCGTTGGAAAGTAACCCTGCTAGCGAAGAAAATGTAGCCAGCAAGCTGGTTTTAGTGACCGATTGCAATCAATTGGCAGAATCTTTTTCGGGAGAGTTCAACTACCTTCGATTTAAGGGCAAAAACTGCAGCCATCCAATGGTTTCCATTAAGAACAATACAAACGGTTTTACCGGTGCTCTTTTTAGTTATGGAAAAAATGATTTCACTTCGGACTTAATCGATTTAAATGGCGGCGAAAACCAAATTGAAATTACTTACCGCAATTCTGAAGGCGCAGAATTTTCGAAAATGATTAAGGTCGTACGCCGAATGCCGACCTCTGAAGAATAACTATTTTGCTTTATCAATACTGATCGCAAACTTCTTTACACCAATTGTTTTAATCAAATCAATAATGCCAACTACTTTTCCGTGTTGAACAATTTGATCTGCAGATATAATGGCCTGTACGTCAGGATTTTTACCGAACTCTAGTATGGCTTTTTCTTTAATTTGATCTTCCGTTGTTGGAGCGCCGTTTAAAGATAATTTCCCATCAGCCGAAATCGAAATATTAAGCAAACTTGGAGCTGAACTGTCGCCACTTACGGCCTTTGGTAAATTTACATTGATCGACGGTTTTAAAAACATCGGTGCCGTCACCATAAAAATAATCAGAACCACAAGGATAATATCTACTAGAGGTACGACATTTATATCCGAAATCGGATCTTCATTATCTGCACTGGATTTCATCGCCATTTTTAGCGACCTTTCTTCTTAGCATAGGCCAAACACATCTCTTTAACGCTTTCTAAATTTACCATAACTGATTTTACTTTTCGTTGATAATAATTGTATGAAATAACAGCTGGAATTGCCACAAACAGGCCCGCTGCTGTTGCCACTAAGGCTAAAGAAATTCCGGCCATTACTGTCTGTTGCCCGGCTTCGGAACTTTGCGCCAAATCATTGAATGCTTTCATGATGCCTAAAACGGTACCCAACAAACCAATGTAAGGTGCATTTGAGCCAACCGTAGCCAAAAAACTTAAATATTTTTCTAACTCTGGTTTTTCCGTTAAGGCAAAAGCATTAAAAACTTCTTCCAGTCCATTGCTTCCTGTTTCTTTAACATGTTTTAAACCTAAAGCCAAAGCGCGGCCTTCAATGGTTTCAGGAAATTTGGCAATGCCTTCGATATCTTCAACACTATGTGCTTGCAATGCCACTTTCATTTGCGCTCGGATAGCTTCACTTTTTCGAGTAATTTTGCTTAATGTAAAAAATCTTTCTAAGATCATTCCTACACTGACAACGCTAAGAATAACTAAGATCCACAAAACTAACTGGTCGGCGACGTGGGCTACTGCAAAAATACGATCACTTAACATTGTTTACCTCTTTTATTGTGACAGTCCTATTATCGCTATATATAATTGTTTGGGTCAAGGCGGGCCCATTGAACAAGACTTCGCAAAGCATAGCCCTAAAATACACGGCTTATGTTGCATTTATCATTTTACCCATTTTGATTTTTTTGACTTCTTGTCGCTTAAAACAAGAGCAAAAGCCATCCATTTACTTAGTTGCAATGGACGGGTTATCGGTTTCGGACCTTAGTTGCAGTGAAGAAACAAAAAGTCTGAATCATTCGGGCATAGCTGTGATGTGCCAAGAGTCAGTTCGATTTTCTCATATGTACACCACCTCCACTTTATCAACTCCGGCTATGACTTCGGTCTTAACCGGTCTTTACCCTTTTGACCACGCGGTCCACCACAATGGAGATAGTTGGTTATCACCGTTTTATGAAACAGCGGCCGAAGTTGCCTTTCAAAAAAATTATTCAACATTTTTTATCAGCGGTTCGCCGGCAATCACTAGAAAATCTGGACTGAACCAAGGTTTTGATTTTTTTGACGATCTTTTTATAAGTGGCGGAGCACCGGGATCAAATACCGCGACGTTTCGGCCCTTTGAACAAGCCATTTCCATTTTTAAAAACTGGTATAAAGACAGCAACGATGCCCGGTTTGCGGTTTTTTACCTTCCCGATTTATTGTATTCAAATCAAGAAACTAAAAATGAATTCGGCCAAGATCGAAATCTTTCCTATGAAAGCCAATTAGAAAATTTTGATTTTCATTTATATAATCTGATCGAGTTTCTTAAAAAAAATAATCAGTGGAATTCATCTTACTTTATTTTAGTCGGATTAAATGGACAAAATAAAATTCACGGTCAACTCCCTAAATGGACTAATTTGTATTCGGAAATGTCGCAAGTCACTTTGTTGATTAAACCACAACAAAAACCGCGAGACTTGGGAATTAACTGGAGCGTCGATGAAACTTTGTCTTTAGCTGACTTGGGCCAAACTCTTTTTGATATTTTGAACAAGCAGACGCTTTCCAGTTCTTATCCTGCCTTAGAAACACAGTCACTGCTGCCGTTTCTTACAAATAGCGATGTCGTCACTACAAAAAAACTTGTTTATACTGAGTCCGCTTGGACTTTGGATAACAGCTACTTACCGCATAACATCGCTTTACGAGACGACAAATACCTTTACATTAGCAACGCAACCGCAAAACTCTATAACTCACTTATTGATCGTTTTGAAACTAGCCCTTTAGGAACTGAAGACAGAAATTCTTTTGACTTCTTAAAGTCTGCAAAAGGATTAGTTGATCTTTTGCCGAAGGAAAAATTGCAAAAAAATATTCCGCGAAGCTTATTTGATTTAGGTTTAGAAAGTTGGACTCGAAAAGAAGGTCTATCCGGCTTAGTGCGTGACGAGGACTTTCGTTTCTTGAATAGGCAAGAGATCAATTGGTTAGAGTTAGAAGGGCTACTAAAAAGCGATTGGGATCTATTGAAAAAGATCGCTAAAACAAAAGACGATAAAGATCTCAATTTTTTGATTGAGCAAAACTTCAAACCTGACAAAAAAGATAATTTCGTGGGCGATGCTTGTTTGTCCTTAGCTTATAATCAAATTTTTACTGGCCCACTTGTTAAAAATTGTGAGGACTCATTAACGCTGTCCCTATTTGATTGGGTCAACTTTGATTTAAAAAATGACTCTGCAAAAAAAGATTCCGCGAAAAGAAAATTCTTAAAGCAGTACGAAACTCAAATGAATGAGATTAAAATATTAAAAATAAATTATGGTCTGGGAAATATTTGGGACGTAAACGATCGCATCAAAGATCAACCGGCGACCATATTTAAAGTTCTTCAGTTGAAAAACCTAAAAAACTATCGCCAACCATATTAAAGTGGAACAGGCATCGCCGCAAAAATTTAATGGAGGCCAGACATGGCCGCAAGTTTGTCAAAGTTCGTTTTCGTCACTGACGTGAATCCAAAACGGCCTAGTAGGATCTTGCTCGATTAACTCAGTAGAAAGTTCAGCAATATTCAAACTACGGTGCTTAAACAAAGCCGGAGCAATGTTATCCCGAGCTACAAAACAATAAGATAAACTTTTAGGTCTAATAAAAATACCCGTTTGGATTTGAACTTTTGGTTCTAGACCCACTCCATAAAGAAAAACAGGATCTGAAGAAATGGTCGTCGTAGTGGCTGAATAAATCGTGTTGATCTGTCCCTGATGAAGATAAAACACACTTGGTTGCCCAACGGCGGCCCAATGCACTAGTCGTGGATTTTGAACCATAACAAAAAATTCCAGCCCAGTTTCGTAACTGTTTCGATTATCTTCACGGTAAATTTGTTCATTCGCCATCAAAATCGCCGTTCGTAGTTTATTTTGAATATTGGTTAGCTGTAAGTATTGCTCGAATGGCGAAGTGGCATCGTCATTAAACATTAAATTGTAATTTTCAATGGTAAGATCGTAAAATTTCTTACAATCCTCAGGTTTCCCCCAAGAGCAAACGGCCATCGTTAAATGATAGTTCTCATTGCGGAAAAAGTGTGTTTTTGGTCGTCTCACGTGGGTGCTGTAAAATCGTTCCTGCATATTAGTTTCGAATTTAATTCGCCTCGTATTTTTTTAGTTTAATATTTGCTTTAATGTAATATTCTTCATCTGGCACGCTGGACGATAAAATCTTTTTCCATTTTACTTTTGCCGTTTCAACTTCACCAACACTTTCTTCTAGTATCCCTTCTTGATAAAGAACCTGCATTTGTTTCTTAAGCTCAGAAATATATTGTTTTTCTTTTTTAGCCAAATCTCGACTTTCGGGATCAATCGTTTTTGCTTTTCTAAGTTCAAGAATCGCTGATTTCAAATTACCTTTTTGTTTAAACGTTTCCGAATCTTTCAAATAAACGCTTAATTTTTGATTCATTTCTGTTTTTATTGAAGCAATCTGCCGAGAGGCTTGAATTTTATATCCCTTAGGATCTGGCAAACGTGCTTCCATTACATCCTGCAACGCTTTAACTGACTGAATATAATCTAGCGTTCTGACAATTCTTTGAGCCTTTTCAAATAGCGCTTTTTGGCGAGCGACACGCTGCTGATATTCTTCCTTTTCGGATTGGCGAATTTCGCGAATGCTGATCATGCGGTCTACTTCATTTTTAAATGTGATAATGCTGGGGTGTTCAGGATTTAAAGACATTACCGAAGACAAACATAGCTCAATGTCTTCCATTTCAGTAACATTGCTGACTTTAGTTCGACAAAATGCCACCTGCTGGACAATTTTTTCTTCGGACTGGCGTTTCTCTTGCTCGCGAACTTCAGCTCGATTTTTATCAATCTGAGTTTGGATCGCAACTTCAGCTAACTTTTCAATATTTTTTGACTCTTCATAGTTTGCAACAAGCTGATGAATTTTAGTTGTCTCTTGACGGGCCATCTCATATTTACCCTGTCTAAATAGACTATCTGCTAAGCGATAGGAGTCGCGTACATAGTTTTTTTGTTCAGGCGTTAATTTGTCAAATTTAGGATCGTAATTTTTTGCCATGGTCCCAGCATCTGACTTGGCTTTTTTAGCTGGTTCGTCATCTGAAAAGATAAATATCATCAATACCAGCATCACACAGGCACCAATGGCTATTCGAACGATAGGAATCGATTTCTTTTTCTTAGAATTTTCGCTCCAAGCCTGTCCCTGCTGTTGAATAGCTGGATTTGAATTGGTATTTTCTAGAAATTTCTTAGCATTAATCGAATTTCTTCCCGGCTGAGGAACTTCGAAAAATTTTGGTTGCAGAATTTGTGACTTTTCTAAACTGGCTTCATCAAAAATAACAGGTGATAATAAGTCGGGGCTAATTCCCTGCATTTTCTTATCAAAAAGAGCATCTCTCAATTCAAAAGCGATATCGATATCTACGATAGAAATAACATCACCACTGGACATAACTGTCCACTGGTCTGTCGGTACTTCTGAACCATTAAGCATTGTTTTATTTACAGTGCTTAAATTAATGATACAAAATTGGCCATCATTTTTTTGAATTTCAAATTGGCGACGACTTAAATGAGCATGATCAATAAATAGGTTACAAGTAAAATCACGGCCAGCAACCCAAGCTTCTCCTTCTAATCGGAAAATCTGTTGTCCTGGTCTTAATGGATCAGTCATTTTTAATAATGCAATTTGAGGTAAATTCCCGACAAAAGTTTTTTCTTCATCTGGAGCCAAAGAAAACTGCGACATTTTTGATTCTGACTGCATTCCTGCTGAAGTCACATTTGTGTTCGATCGAACAATTGAATCTTCATCGTCTAAAAAGATGAAATTATACGGAGGAGCATCAAATCGTTCTCCAGATTGCAGATTAAAGTCCATAGCCCTTTGGCCTAGGAAGTACACTTCTCCAATTTTTGAAAGGACTTCAACGCCCCACTGGCCGTCTTTAAATCGAAGTTTAAAATGCTGTCTTGAAATTCCTTTTTCGGGATTCAATAAGATCTCGCAAGATTCACCTCTACCAGCAAAGTATTCTCGATTGGGATCAAGCTCTAATTGCTGCATAAAAGTGTCTTTAAGATAAACTTTTACCTTACTCATACTAGTACTTATCCTCAAGTTTAACTGAACACTCGTTATAAAACTGCTTACCTTCCTTATATTTTTCATCAGAAGGGTCTTTAACCATGATCATTACATTGGCGAATGAAGATTTACATAATCGGTAGTTATTTTTTGCTAAATACTTGTGTCCTTGCATTAAATTAAAGTCGATTAATTCATCATACTTACGTTTGGACATTGTCAAATATTTCAAAGCCAATTGGTGAGTGGGATAAAATGAAACCGCAGCTTGAAAAGCTTGCATCGCCCGCGCGTATTGTCCCAAGCGATAGTCTCGAAATCCCTTTATGTATTGCTCTTGCGCCATTTTATACTGAACGGTACCTTTTCCATTATCTTCTTGTTTCTTTTCCAGTTCTTTGACTGCCGTTTCAGAACGTTCGATGTCTTTGATAATTTCCTCTTGAGATCGTAAATTCATGGGATCTTTTCTAGAGTTCGGTTTGAGTAAACTCCAACCGACAAAACCCACTAAAATAACAATCATAACAATAACGGTTGGATTAGTTTCCTTTTTAAGCGTTGGGAATGGCCGTTGTTTTGCCGGACCAGATTGAGGACTTAATTTAAAGGCCGGAGGCTGATTCAATAAAGTGGGTTTAACCAAAGGTTTAAAATTAGTAAGTTCGGGAGACAATTTAACAAAGGTACTTTCTGAAAGACGTTGGGCCTGCTTTTGTACGGAGGCTTTCGTTTTAACTTCTGCTGTTTGCGGTTGTTTGAATACAGCCGGAGGCGAAGCAAAGGGGTCTTGGGGATGAATCATCAAATAGAATTCTGTATCGCCAATTTTGAAAATATCTTTGCTTTTTAGAACACCCATCTGAATAACTTGGCCGTTTAAAGATATAAAATTCTTAGAACTGACATTATGAATTTCTAATAAGTTAAAATTCCAACGAAGTTCAGCATGCAAACGACTGGCATGGGCATCATTTTTTAAGGAAATATCGCATTCCTCCCCCCGACCAATGGAGACGACATTTTTTTGAAATTCATAAGGAACTTTAATTCCTTCGAAAATCACATCTAAAGAAATGACGCCTAGTTTGTAGGCTGTAGCAGCTTGACTCAAGCAGCCCCTCCTTGCGCATTTTCTTCAGGAGAAATTGTTACCACAAATAAAGTAGGTGTAACGTCCCCAGCATAAAATCCTTGGCAACTAACAATAAAATTATGTCCCGATATTTCGATTCTATCATTGAACGATTGCAGTCCTTGTAAGGTAGCCTGTTTATATAAGTCGATAATATTTTTTTGTAGTGCTTGGTCCGGAATACTACTTATAGCCTGACCAAATAACTGCACACCACTAGTACCTAATAATTGCGCGAATACATTATTGGCAGTCACAATCTGGCGATTCTTATCTAACAAAATGGCCGGAAAGCCCATCATATTAACCATATTTGAGTAATCACCAATTAATTGGTTGATATCAACGCCGCCGCCTTCACTGATTGCGTTGGTTCGTGATCGATTTAGCAAACTATTGATACTTACCAACAGTTGGTGCAAAATCGGAAACTTAATTTTAGATTCAGCAAGATCATGACCTTCTTGCATTGCCAGATTTAAAGTCTTGTGAAGATGCGCTAAAGGATACTCGACCAATTTATAAAGCATAAAGAACAGGATGAATCCCAGAATCAGGGCCATCGACAAAGTCTGTATGAATAAACTGAACGCGCGACCATCATCAAATGATAATGATCCCATGTTATAAATGACTACGACATAGGCCTTGGCCATGTTTTGTTGCAATTGAGAATCATAAGACAAAATTGGGACAGCTGCTGCAATTTCATTTTTGTTTAGTTCAGCTGAAAATTCTTGATTCACTGATTTTAATTTTTGTATAAATCCAGTTTCTTTTGGATTGTCACCGACACGTTCAGCCGGTGCTATAATCTGGCCGTCTTTACTAATAATGTAAACATCAGTAATTCCTTCTTCTTTAACTACTAGGTCAGTACTATAAGAAGAAACTTCGTTCGTTCTAAGCATTTTTTCATTAGCAACTGCCATAGATCGCGCCACGGTGATAGCCCGTCTGCGACTTTCGATTAATATACTTTCCGAAGTTATTTGATTCATCGGAATCATAGAAAGTACTGTTACCAGTAAAATAAAAACTCCACCGAATGCAAAAATGACAAATCTAAATTCAAAAATTTCAATCAATCGATAAATGGCGGGCATCAAAGAAAGATCAACGAAACGACTTAAACGAGAATTCAGGTCCATTCGCTGTAAGTCAGCCAATGGATTCGGGTCTTCTTGGTGTTCCTGTTCGTTTTGACTATACTGACCCTCATTTGAGAAATCCTGATCGGTTGAATTTTGCCTAGAAAAATGAGATACGTTTTGGGTAGGCACCATTTGATATTGCGTTTGTGCGGCCGGCGCTCTTTTAACTTCAACGGCCACAAAATCAAAAAGAATATTATGCATACTGAACTTATCGCCAGGTTTAATTAAACCATTTTGTAGTTTAACTCCATTTAAGAAAGTTCCGTTGCTGGATTTCAAGTCAGTTATAAACACCTTATCGCTAAGAACATCAATCGTTGCGTGTTCTTTAGAAATACCTGGTTCGTTAATTTGAATATCACAATCAGTAGATCTTCCGATTCTATTCTTACCAGGCTTCAGTTGATATATATGGCCTGCACTTTGGCCATTTAGTATTCTAATGGCCCACATGTAGTTTATCCCCGACTTGAATATTCTTTAACTGTTCATGATTAGCATTACATTCGATAACAGAATGTGCTTTCCAAACTGGTAGCACTAATTTATTTGGCTTAACGTCAGGCAAAATCTTTATAACCTGATTTTGTTTATCCACAAAGATAATAGCCAGTGAAAATTTCATAAAGAAAGTATGTACGCTATTGCCAGGGATCAGCCACATGGCTTCATCGGTTCCTAGACTTTTCTTACCTAATAAACCAATTCCACGCGAAAAGAATCCATCTGCAATTTTTAAATTGCCGAATAAAACTTTTTCCTGAGTTTGGTTTTTTAGTACCAACATCTAGTTACCACCATAAATAAATTGTAAAACAATTGGACCAAAAACGACTAGAAATACAGCTGGTAAAATAAATAACATCATGGGAATCAACATTGTTTGCGAGGCCTGCGCTCCGGCTTTCTCCGCGCGTACAAATCTTTCCAATCGAATCTGTACTGATTGATCTTTTAAAACTTGAGCGATACTTGCACCGGTGGCATCGGCATCAATCAGAACTGCGGTGAAACTGGTAATTTCATTTATATCTAAGCGAAGTGCCATCCCACGTAATGCGTCGGCGCGCGAAGAACCTAATTTGATATCTTTCAGAACAACGCCTAACTCTTCAGCTAGAACACTTTCTTCTGCTTTTTCTACGATTCGTTGAATGGCCGAAATAAAATCTAATCCGGCTTCAGTAGATAAGGCTAACAAGTCAGCAAAAAAAGGAAGATCAGCTCGAACCGAATTTTCACGAAACCGAGCTTCTCTGTTGGCATGAAGAATCGGAGCATAAAAACCTAAAGGAACAATGCCAAATAAGGCCATATTGGGAATTCCCAGATCTAAAGCAAAATTGGATATCAACATCAATAGCGGGAACATGAATCCCCAAAGAATTTGCAAACCGATAAATTCCTCTACGTTGAGTTCGCGCGACAGCCCAGAAATTAAAACAATTTTTTCGATCCGCTTTCGATAAGTAGGATTCTTAATTCTTAAAGCATGTTGTAAAGTAAACTGATGAACCAGCGGTCGCGACCAGTTGATGATTTGCGATTTTGAACGAACAGGTTCCTGACCACTTGCCCA
>JAYSSX010000114.1:0-5046 GCA_043720315.1 Pseudobdellovibrionaceae bacterium
GCATCAATTGTCTTATCAACTCCGCCTGTCGTCATTTGGATAAACTGAATGTTTAATCCTTCTGGAAGCGAATTTAGAAAATGACATTCTTGTGATTTAAACGAATTTAAAAACTCGTCTGTTTTACAAGAAATGTCTTTAGCTTCGATTTCAGAAATAGAGGCCAAAGAAAAATCTTTAAAAATGAGTTTGCCTTCTTCAAATCCCCAGACCTGTAATTTATCGACTAAGTTTTTGCTCATTTGATATTTCCCTTGTGATAATTTTTAAATACGACTCTTTTTTGGGCTCCGCCGAAGGCATAAAGCGCTTTTGAGTCGAAATAGTATTTAGCTAAGTGTTGGAGATAGTTTTCAGGTTTTCCACGCTTCATGAGTCGTATAAACAGGGCCAGCGCAACGCTTGGCCCCCAGGTGAAAAAAAACTTGTATTGAATTGATCCCAGGATAAAATTCAAAAACGCAAGTACACTGAACACTAAAAACAAATCTAAAATTTCAAAGCCAAACACCATCGATTTTTTATCTAAGCATCTGTAAACGACTGACGTTTTTAATCCCATTGTTTTCCTCCAATTAGTGGATAAGGCTTCGGACCAATGAAATAATCGACTCGGCTCCAAATCCAATCACAGCCCCTAGGATGGCATAGACCAAATGGGACCTGGCGTTTGCTTGGCCGGTAATGAAGCTAAATCCGGCAAACACCAGCCCGCACATTGCGGCTAACGGCAGTACTGTTCCTACGAGCTTAGCTTGTACCGCTGCGAGCGAGCTTTCAACGCTTGCGAAAGCAATCATCGGAGCAAGAAAAAGGGTCATGACGCCGATAATTCTCATTGTCGTTTTGATTTTGTTTTGGATATTTTTTTCTTTCGAGTTGTTCAAATTGTTCATAATTTAGGTCTCCTTTGGTTGATTTAAAAATTTGTTTAAAATATTTCTTTGTTTTGTTGAAAATATGTCGCATGACCTAGTCCTCGTTTTCAACGTAGGAATAGTCGTTATTGTCTGACCAGTCCTGGTTATCCATATCATCGATAAGATCTTCTATATTCATATCCTCCTCCTGTTCCTGGTTTTCGATTGTGTCTGTCGTAAGGGCCATAATTTCCCGGTAATGACATTCAAGTTCTGGATTTTGTTTTTTCTCTTTTTGTGAAATTTCATGCCAAATATTTGAAATTTCTTCTTCGACTAAAACTGCTAGTGAACATTCCGATTTTTGAACGTAGCCATACAGGCACTGCTCAAGTTTTTGTCGTAGGTGATGAATATCTGAATCAAGATTTGGATTGTTTTCTTTGTTAGTGATTTCATCGAAGAATTCTTCACACATGTTCAATAATGTTTGATTTAGGTCCATAGGTTACTTTCCTTTTCTAGGCAGCGATTGCGCTTGTTAAGATCGTTAGATTTACTAAAGTCGATTTAAGTTTGAAAACTGTGGCATCAATGACCTGATCAACGGTGTTCACGCCGACAGAGCATTTCCGAGCGATTTGGGTTATGGAAAAACCGCACCAGTAGCGTAGGTACACATACTGGCGCGCACGCGGGGAGCAAACGCGGAAAAAACTTTTGATTTCTTCGACCGGATGATTCAGGAGTTCTTTGTCAAAATTTTCTGGCTTATAAGTTCGATTCTTTTTGAGAGGGCCCATTTTCTTTGATTCCCAGATCGAGTTGTTCTCGGCTGGATCAAAAAACTTCGCACCCCTCATAGTATGTTGGGCGCTTCCAAGCGCACCGCTTTTATGGACTCTGAGCCGCGATAACCCTTTAAATTTGTTTTTAGATACAAAACTTGAAGATCGATTTAGCTCAAATGCAATTTCCCTTTCAGTTTTTCCTTCAAGATAAATTTTTCGTAAAATTTGTGCTTGTTCATTTGAAAGCAATTTTAAGAGTTGATCACAAAAGCTCTGCAAAACTGGACAGGATTCATATCCATAAATTTCAAATATTGTTTTGTGCTGTCGAGACCCAAGGTGTTCATAGGTCTCGGTACGAACCAATAATTCCCGAAAGCCACTCTCGTACCATTTTAAGTATGCCTCCCAGGTATTTTGATCCCAAGACTTAGATATTTCTTCTAACTTTTCAGTCGGAATTTCTACATCCGATGATGTTAGCCATGGCCTGTTTAATTTTTTTTTCATATTCCCCTCGCGGTTAGTTGCGTTTATTCGCACAAAGGGTTATTTCAAAAGCGGCTCCGATCCGGCCATTTATCTAGTAAGTTATTGAACACATTTATGAATATGAAATTTTCGAGCAGTTTTTTGAAAATTGAAAAACTCAAAAAGCGCTAGACAGCGAGCACAGTTTTTCTGATTCCAAATTTAATTGGCGGGCATGGCGCTAGAAATCTAGCTCATGCGCTTGATATCTGGCATGAATTGAAGTGCCTTGATTCTTTGTCAGGCGATCGGTTAATTTGATTGAGCAAATCGGAAGAAAAAAATGTCAGAAATTTTTTTTTGAAATTATAGAAGTTGTAGGATTTGCTATTGTTGAAGCCGATCATCGCCTTTTTGAATTCGACGGCTGTGACAATGAAAAATATGCTCAGGCTTTAAGCACTTCGATTGATGCAATCACCATTTCTACTGAAGTATTTGTCGGACAGTCGATGAACAAATGCTGGCTTTGGCGCTACGAACTCACGCTCTAGATTTTTTCGGTGATCTGTAGCCACGGGTGGTGGTCCAAGTTGGTGACGGCACAAGGCCCTGCCAATGAGAAGAAGAGAGCTGTGAAATTGTTTAATCAGATTTATGATAAGTTGAGATAATTGAAAAAGTAGCCAGAATTGCTGGCCATGGATTTATTTTTTTAAGTAATCAAATAATAACTACCTGAAACTCATCAAGCTCGTTTTTTGGAATGACGTAAACTCCGCGTTCCTTAGCGGCATATTGAACAGTTGGGTCGTCATAGGAATTTGTTATAAGGTACGCGCAATCAGTGAAATCGGATGCACGTGTAATGACTTCGAGTCCGTTGGTGGTATTATCTTTCAAATTATAATCAGAAAACAAGTCATGAATCGGAGCGCTTTCAGCCCAAGATAAATATGCCGCAGGAGTTTTAAAAATCTTGGTATCAACCACCGTAGAAATATTTTTTTTCATAAAATCTAGCCATGAATCGTGCGCAAGGGAGTCATCATCAACATATACAAAATGTTTAGCCTTAGATATAAGAAGAACGCGGTCTGTTTTTGGGAAAATAAATGAAAATGTAGAGCCAGTTCCAAGAGTGGATTCAATTTTCAATTCTCCACCCTGGGATTTAATAAACTTTCGTGCATAGTATACGCCATGCCCCGTTCCGTTTGATTTACCTAGGCTCATTTTTTGTCGCCCGATCTGCGGTAAAATTTCTTCTGGAATTCCGCAGCCCGTATCAGTGACCAAGATACGCACCGTAGTTTCGTCAGAAAATATTCTAAATGTAATGTCACCACTAAGGCCAACCGCATCAACGGCGTTATCAGCTAAATTCGACAGATGGCGCGTAAACTCGGCCCCATCGACTGGGAACAAAGTATTCATCGAATGATCAGATAATACAAAATTGATATTTTCTAAATGCTGATGCAATTTTCTTTTTTCTGCGATTAAATCAGCAACAAGACTTTTTAAATTTACAGGAATATTTTCTTGCGGCACAATCGGAATATGTAACTTCTGGCCAGTAATTTCTTGTTGCCAAGACTTGATTAAATCGTCAGTAATACTTTGCAGGCGTTCTGTGGCTTTAGTGATTATGGCCCGCGCATCTCGACTTTGAAGTTGTTCGTCAGTGATCCGACTCAATACACCCATTGGGCTGCGAATATCATGAGCAACACGAGATGCCATTTCGGCAAATATAAGTTTACCTTTAGATTCTGCGATTAATAGCTTTTCTCGTCGTATTGAATAGCGTTTTTGAATCATAAAAATGATCACTGAGGCCAACAAAAAAATAAAGATGAAACCAAAACTCGCGGTCATAAAAATAATTCTTAAAAATCGACCATCGATATGAAATGCAATCGCGAGATCGGGTTGGTCTGGAATTCGTTTAACCACGATCTGTTTAAAAATACCAATGTCTTTGACTGTGATTTCATTGCTGGCTAGACTTTTTATTAGCAAAGGGTCAATATTCTCGCCGAAATTTATAAGCGTGTTTTGCTTTTCAAGACTTAGGTCAATAAGCGAAACACCTTTAATAAATTCAGATGATGTTAAGACGCGTTGATTTTTTGTAATGGCCCCGAGCAAATTTCCCTGCTGAATATCCAATTTTTCAGACTGAAGCCAATTTTGCAATGATTCATAGCTCATTTTATCTAAGTACATGTGGCAAACGAAGTAAACGGCGACAACTATGCAACCGCAAGCGATCATCAATACCAAAGTCGGAAAAAGAAGGGCCTTGGTATTTTTCAAATACAAAACCTTTCTAACTGACCACCAATAAATTCAGGCTGATTATTGAACAGGTAACGATGTACATAAAATAGGTCTGAAAATGAGTGTGAAACTTCCTCATCAAATCGAGCTTCTGGCAAAATAATTTTGGTAGTTCCAGCTTTTGAAAGCCGTTTTTCAACAAGTGCTTGCCCTTCCGGTGTTGAAAAAAACCAAAGACGGTTTTCATAAAAAGTTCCAGGTTTAGCCGAACCTTCTCTCATTCGTTTTACCGATAATCCATGTCGGTATAACTCAGACATTGCACGGTCAATAGTTGAATCAACTTTCTCCCCGCAAGCACCTCCGGAGATTACACCGCCATTTTTTAAAAAACCAATAAAAATGACCAGGGTTTCAGTTTCCACTTTTTCGAAATGTGGATAAACAGCTATTATTTTCTCTACTGAGAAACTATTTTGAATCTCGGTACAGAATATTTTTTGCGCCTGGGACAAATTAATACCACTAAGTTGATGCTTGCTAAAGGCAATAGACTCATCATCCCACCAATTAGCCCAAACAAATCTTTCAATAGCTTCACTGTGAGCATTTTTTTGGGCTTGAGTCTTACAAATAGC
>JAYSSX010000115.1:0-2397 GCA_043720315.1 Pseudobdellovibrionaceae bacterium
CTGAAGCATTCAGGTGAATTGCCAATTATCGGTGTGAATACTTTTATTGATCCAAAAACAATGCAGTCAGATTACGTTCCAGTAAAAATCGAGTTAGCACGTGCCAGTTACGAAGAAAAGAACTTGCAATTAACCCGAGTTAAACAATATCAGAAAGATCATCAGTCCGAGTCGGAGATTGCGTTAAAGAAGTTGAAAGAAGTGGCTTTGGCGGGGGAAAATATTTTTGAGTCATTGATGACAGCGTCCAGAAGCTGTTCACTGTACCAGATGTCCGAAGCACTTTATCAAGTGGGTGGACAATACCGGCGCAATTTGTGACTGATGATTTAGGAATCAATCAAGTTAGCAGTAGCTTTCGAATATTTTTTCAGCGATTTTGACTCCGTCACAGGCTGCCGAAGTAATTCCACCAGCGTAACCGGCCCCTTCGCCGCAAGGAAATAATCCTGGGTGCGAGGTACTTTGCAAAGACTCGTCGTCGCGGGTCACTCTGATTGGACAGGAAGTTCGGGTTTCAACGCCGTATAAAACCGAATCATCAGAAATAAATCCGGACATACTTTTATTAAAATTTTGAATCCCCGTGGCTAAATGATTCATAAGTGCTGAAGGAAAAAGGTGATGCAAATTCACCGGGACAGTTCCTGAGGGACAAGATCCTTTGGGAATATCTATCGAATTTTTTTTATCGAGAAAGTCATTTAATTTTTGCGCAGGCAATTGGCGACCCCCACCGGATGATTGAACCGAGCGATAGGCTTTTTGTTCAATGTCTTTTCTTAATTTTAATCCGCCCATGATATCATTTCCAAAAAGGTTTTCATGATTGATCGTAACGACGATAGCGGCATTTGCAAACGGAGAGTTGCGATTATAGTTACTCATTCCATTGCACACGAGGGCATCGGCCTCGGTTCCACTGGATAAAACAAACCCACCTGGACACATACAGAAACTGTAAACTCCAGTATCAGTTTTCTGATCGTGGAAAGTTAATTTGTAATTCGCACTGCCTAACTTAGGATGTTCTGATTGTTCGCGATATTGAATTTTATTAATTAATTTTTGCGGATGTTCAATCCTTAAACCCATCGCAAAGGACTTTCCTTCCATTTTTACCCCTAGGTCGTGAAGGTGCAAAAGCATATCTTCGGCTGAGTGTCCGGTGCATAGGACAACCTTAGGACTATGAAAAATTTCGCCCTTTTCGGTTTTTATGCCAGCAATGCGGCCCTTTTCCACCATAAGTTCGGTCACTTGAGTGTCGTAATGAAATTCGCAGCCATTTTCTTGAAGGTATTGGCGCATTATTGGAATAACCCTTCGAATACGATCACTGCCAACATGGGGATTTGACAAATATTCGATTTCAGCTGGCGCCCCAAATTTCACCAACCTTTGCAAAACGTAGGGAATGTGATCGCTTTTTATGCGTGTGATGAGTTTGCCATCAGAGTAAAGTCCGGCGCCGCCTTCTCCGTAACAAACATTATTTCGACGGTCCAATTCACCGTAGCGCCAAAATCGATTGATGCCCTTTATTCTTAATTCAGCTTTGCTGCCACGTTCAAAGAGGCGGCAGGGAATCCCTCTTTCAATCAATCGTAAAGCTGCAAATAGCCCTGCAGGACCGCTACCGATAATAATAGGTGTTTCTTCCGGCGGATTTTTTAAAGGGGTGACATGATATTGATGAATTTCCAACACTTCATGGTTTTCACTGATTTCAACAGTATAAATTAATTTTACGTCATGTCTTCGTCGGGCATCGACACTTTGTTTGAGGATTCTAAAGTCCGTAAACCCCGGAGCCAGCAAAAGCAGCTTTTCTTTCAAGTTTTCATCCAAGGATAGTTCAAGATTTTTAATTATACGGGACATAGCATCGAATATACCAAAAACGGTGTCTTTTGTTAGTCTAAACTTAACTTAATATCCTGATTTGAAGAAATTCAAATAGAGAGCTCTAAAAATGAAGACTTTTTTCCAGATGTTACCTAAGAATCTTATCAGCCATGTCGTTGGCATTTTGATGCATTTAAAACTTCCGGATCCTTTAGGTTTTTATTCGATTCGGGCTTTTGCAAATTTTTATAAAATTAATGTCGCTGAAGCTGAAAAAAGTATGCAGCATTACAAAAGTATTGGGGATTATTTTGTTAGAAAATTAAAACCCGAGGTCCGCCCAATAGCAAAAACTGATTTTGTTCATCCCTGCGACAGTGTGATTACGCAATTTGCTGTTATTAACGAAGGAAAGCTGATTCAAGCCAAAAAACGAAAGTTTTCGATTGAAGAACTGCTGATGGAATCAGGTACTAAAGGATATTATGAAGGCGGTTTGTTTGCGACTTATTACCTTTGTCCATTGGACTATCACCGGGTGCATTCCCC
>JAYSSX010000116.1:0-3235 GCA_043720315.1 Pseudobdellovibrionaceae bacterium
TCTGAGGTTTGGCTAATTCACGCATGTGTCTTGCGTAATAACGACAGAAGTCGATCGCTTCGGTCACATCGCCATCTGCTTCCGACCAAGTTTTTCCAACTTCAAGAACTTGAGTGGCCATTAAATCAAATCGCTTTTGAACCATTAAATCGGCTAGGCGATCCATCAGCTGACAACGCTCATTAGCTGGTTTCTTTTTCCAAGTCATAAATGCTTTATGACCATTCATAACAGCTGTTTCAGCCTGTTCTGTTGTCGCGCAAGAAACATTTGCTAAAACTTCAATAGTGTTGGAAGGGTTTTCTCGTTTTATAGTTTCGGGATTATTAATTTTTTTGCCGCCCAAAACAACAGGAACTTTTACAGGCAAAGTTTGTTTTAATTTGTTTACTGCACCTTGCATTTTGGTTCGGTTTTCTTCGATAGCAAAATCCAAAGGAGCTTCATTATAAAATCGACCATCTGATTTTAAATTTGGAGAAGTTTCCATTAAGCCAGTTTTAGGATCTTGAAGTAACTTTTCGGTGCTGATGCCTTCGGCAAATTTCGATCGCAACCAAGATTCATTGGACGTGTTTTCTAGAAGACGACGAACTAAGTAAGCCATTCCCGGAATCAGTTCCCCGATGGGGGCGTATTCTCGAACTCGGAATCCCATTTCAACAAGCGACTTTTTAATAGGATCGGCCATTCCGTACAGCATTTGAATTTCAAATCCAGTTTTTGGTACATTGTACTTTTCCGCAGAGGCAATGGCCGAAGCAATAGATCTGACGTTGTGAGATCCGAAGGCGGCACGGATTGAACTAAACTGAGAAAGCAAATAATCAGCACAAACTTCATAGTTTGCATCGGATTCTTTTTTATTGGTATAAACCGGAATCTGCCAACGTTTTTGTTCGGCTTCAATAACTTCGTAATCCCAATAAGCCCCTTTGACTAAACGAATGGTCAAAGGACAGCCGCGGTCTTTAGCAAACTGGGTCATCATTTTTACGTCTTCAAAAGAATCGCGGAGGTAAGCCTGAATGACACAGCCAAAAAACGGATAAGCTTTAAATTCGTTTTCCAGAAGTATTTCTTTGAAAACCTCTAAAGTTAAATGTTTAACGGAATATTGTTCCATATCCAAATTTAGAAAAATATTTTTCTCCATTGCCTTTCTAAAAATCGGGCGAAGTCGTTCTTTCAAAATAGCTTTACTTTCGTCCCAGGCCTTGTCGGTGATTTGCGAATAAAGCGCTGTCATTTTTACGCTGACATTTACTTTCGGAATAGGACCTTGATGATCACGATCAATTTGCGGAATTTCATCCCAGTTTTTTGCGTCCTTAGAAATCCATTCGATCAATTCTAAATATTTTGTTTGGTATTCCTGCGCTTCCTTTTCGGAAAGGGTGGCTTCACCTAAAATATCGACAGTAAAGCAGATTTTATTTTTACGAGCTTTTTTGAGAACCGGTAAAGACTCATCCGGATTTTCGCCAGTAATAAACATTTTAGCCATCTGAGTTACATTTTTTCGAATTGCACCGGCCATAATGGAAGGAGCTAAAGATCCCAAGCCCAGTCCAACGTTAAAAACAGAAGGCAGTTCTTCGCCGGACTCAGAAAAATACTCTTTCAAATGTCTAGCCACTTCTTGTCCGCTATTTAACGAAGGCAACACATCAACAAATCGAAACATTTGAGTTTTAAAACTTTCGTTTTTCATCGACCAGTCCATAATAGAACCGTACCAAAAATCTTTGCTGAACAAAGAAATTTTGGATTGACCGTCCATGCGTTTGAAAATTTCTTGGCCTGTCGTTTTGATTTGGCTTTCTAATTCTGACAATGGAATCCCCTTATCGTTGCAGTCAAAGTGCAGTCGTTTTTTAACGTCGTTTTACGGGTTTCTTTGTATCAGGGATTAAACGACTTTCCAAGTATGAGAGATCTGGTCGGTAATTTCTGCCTTAACGACGTCACCTCTTTGGAGCGCAGCGACACCGGCTGGTGTGCCCGTCAGCAATAGATCTCCGGCGCAGACCGGAAAGTGCTCTAACACATATTCAACTAAGTCAGGGATTTTAAAGATCATTTGGCTAATTTGGCCTTGTTGTCGAAGTTCGTCATTCACCCAAAGTCGCAGTTGTAGTTTTTCAAGGTCTTCTAACTTCTTAACGCTGAAAAAAGAAGAGACTGGGCAGGCGCCATCAAAAGATTTTGCCAATGTCCAAGGCATTCCTTTGGCTTTGGCTTCGGTTTGCTTCTTTCTTTCTGTTAAATCCAGCGCAACGCCGGCTTCAATAATGTGCAAATGCGAGCTGAATTTTAAGATCAGTTCCACTTCATGATGAACTTCTTCAGTCCAGGCCGGCAATGTGATCTCGGTTGAATTTAACGTGGCTGAACTTCCAGCCTTTAAAAAAATGAGGGGAGTTGTTGGTACTTCATTTCCGAGTTCTTTTACATGATCGGAATAATTTCTACCAACGGCCCAGATATTTCGAATATTCATTTTTTCTCCTCTATCGTCAGATAGATGTTATTTTAGGACAGGCTTGTCCGGTTTTTATTTTCCGCCAAATTTCATTCGTGAAGTCGTAATTTAATTCCAAAAATTGGGCAGTCGACCAATGGGCTCCTGGTTGATTCAGTAGGTCGGAATCGGTTTCGAAAAAGCTCATGGCCTCTTCGATCCAGTCCAAATGGGAACATAAATAGATCACTCCGTTTTGAGCCGACAAGCCTTTAATTAATCGATCGATTCTTTGACGAAAATCCAGCATCGTTTCATTGGACTTTCTTTCATCCAAATCGGATTTTAAAGCCAGCGCAATTCCACATACTTTTGATAGGGGAGACATCGTTTGTTGAGCTCGTAATCGTGGAGAAACCCATATGTTTGTCGGTTTTGGCAGTTTCAGTGTTTCTCGGTGCTCTGACAAATAATGCGCTTGCTTTAAACCATAGGGGCTTAATTGTGGTTCATCTTCGATAAACTTATTTCTCACTGCATGTCTAAAAAGCACTATTTCTAATGTATTCATTTTCTTTCTAATTAGACCCAATAATACTTGAGACTGCCAAGCCTTAATGTTAATTTTTCAAGAAATAATAACTGGAAAATTTCTATGAGCACTAATCACGTCCATCGCAAGGTCAATCGTTTCGTTACCAACGATTTTACACTCAGAATCGCCGCCGTAGATGCGACATCGGTTGTGCAGGAAATGCAGACTTTGCAGAA
>JAYSSX010000117.1:0-5694 GCA_043720315.1 Pseudobdellovibrionaceae bacterium
AGAGCTCAATTTTTTCGGATGTGGTGGGGTAGCTCAGCTGGTTAGAGCAATAGAATCATAATCTATAGGTCGGCGGTTCAAGTCCGCCTCTCACTACCAATTTTATCGTTACCTGAACTTCTGATCGAGGAGTTCTGGTTTTCTCCAACAGCAAATTTTAAATTCTCACCCGCAGCTTCGGCTGCCGAATTAGGGACCGTACCTGAGGACGTTGCACGTCTTCTTTCATTCACATTAGATGATGGCCTTGAGCGACGACCAATTGAAATGATGTTCCCCTGGTCATTGGAGTTTTCACTTTGAGGCCCAATCTTAAGAGAAATGTCTCTGTCTTCGGAGCTCGTCCAAAAGGTTATCCATAGTTCTGTCTGTGTCACCACAATCTCTTTTATGGTACGTCTTAGGAGACGCTTACGGATTGCAGGCGTTGCTTTAGCCCAGCCTTGCATGCACCATCGAATTTGATTTTCGACGAACAACGCCTGTTCCTTGAATACATACGGATCATTACCTTTAGGATCAAGAGTCGATAAGTATTTCTCAAGGTCTTGCTTTTGTTTCGCAAGCCGATTGAGTTCTTCACTTGTTAGTTTTAATGCTTCTTCGCCTAATTGCATTCGTGATTGGTTCGTCCAAATTGAACTAATCCGATTTTGAATATCCTTAAGTTCCTTTTGAACCCGATCAAATTCGGCTGCGCCACCTTTTGTGTTCACATCGGATTGTGATTTTAGAGTTTTTTCTAGATCGTCAAAATATCCTTGGGTCGAAAGTGCTGACTTCAGTTCAGTAATTATTTTCTCTTCAAGCTCGTCGGCGTTGAGTCTTGGTCTGACCACTTTTAGATCTTTTGGGCGACGAACATAGTGATAATATCTGTGAATCGTCCCACTACTTCCGTGGCCAGCTTGTCCTACAAGCGGAAGGCCTGTGATTCCACAAGACAGCAAACTTGTTAGTAGAAAAATTCGCTTTTCTTTTTTTGACATTCGAGTTCGTTCTTTTAAGGAAGCTTCTTCAAGTAAATTTTGAGCATCAAAGAATATCTTTTCGTCTAAAATTGCAGGCCACGCGGCTGGAACAATTTGATATTTCTGCCAAGCCTTCAGGTGTGATGGGTCTTCATCTTTGTAAACTTTGTTTACATCGCGTTTTCCAATGTAGGCGATGTTTTCAATAAGTGAACCCAGTGTTTGATAGGTCCAAGTAACATTTGGATTGTTTTTTTCTTTTAAAGACGTTCGCTTTGGTTTTATTCCCAATTCTTTTAATTTAGCCACTGCTTTCGCACGGGAGCCCTCGTCCAAAAAGATTTGAAATATTTTTTGCACGATTTGAGCTTCGCTTTCATTCACCACAAGTAACCCCTTTTTATCGGGATGTTTATCGTAGCCCATCGGAGCAGGACCGCCATTAACTAGACCGCGAAGTGCCCGTGAGTGACAATTCACCGCAAGGCGCTCACTGGTTTGCTCTCGCTCAAATTGACCTAAAATAATAATTATATACACCAGCATACGTCCAATTGGCGGGCTTGTGTCGAATTGTTCTTTCATCGAAAGATAGCTTGCGTGGTGTTTTTCTAGCTCGTTAATCAACGAACAAAAGTCCATCAAATTTCGCGAAAGACGTGTCAAATCACTGACTAGAATTAAATTTATTTTTCCTTTTCGTACATCTGACATGAGTTTTTGGTAGACTGGGCGATTCGTAGTACCCGCAGATACGCCTTCTTCAATATAAAAATCGACGATACTTCCCCAGTTGGGTTGTTGTCTATTTTTATACTGAACAAACTCATTGATTCTATATTTTTGCGAATCTAATGATCCCTCAAAAACATTTACCTGATCTTCCGTTGACACCCTTATGTATGCCCCAATCTTAAGCGACTTCATCTAAAATCTCCTCTCGGATAACGGGACGACCTTTCTTCTGACCAAGTAAAATAAGCTGACAGATAATGTCTTTCGCTTGGCTCATGCGAAGTTTTCCCTCTGGAGTGCTGTCGTTTTCAAATTTTACTTTCACTGTTAAATCCCTCGCTTTTGAAAAAGTGTCTTCCGTTGTTCTTACAACTTTCAGACTCACTTAGAGCCTTTTCGTTTAGGTTTACTTAGCTCAGCGCAGTGAGCTTTTAATTCTGTCAGCAGCTCAGTTCGTTTTTTCTCGGGCCACTGATCCAAAATTCTCATGATCGATTGAATCAATACGCTTGGCGTTCTAAATCCGCTCTCATAGTGATTCACTGGCAAGTATCCTGACAACCCAAATACTTCGGCAAGTTCCTTTTGCGTAAGCCCCATTTTTTCTCGTATTTCACGAAATTCTTTAGGCTTCATGCGGATTCCTTACTTTCCTCTACATTATCTATGATAATGTTTTGATTCAAGCTCTTTTTAGTCTTTTTCGCAGATGGCTGTGGACTTGCGTCTAAAAATTCTTGCAGCAACAGATCACGAATTGAATCTGGGATAATGCCGGTTTCTTTAATACGCTTCATTTTCACTTCCATTGCCGTTATAGGATCAAAAAACAATACCCTCATATCATGGATCTCTTTCTCAGTGCAGCTAGAAACAAAGCGCATAATGATATGTGATGCTAAATCTTGCTTCGTAGCCCGGCCCGCATCAAATTTTTCATCAATACGATTTAAAACGTCCACCAGTGCTCGATCAGCTTCTTTAGAAATCGCAATTTTCGCCATGTTTTCTTCATTTCTATTTTTTGTCTTATTTTCTTTTTCTTCTATATTCATAATTACACCTCCTATTATTAATTAATTTTTTTGTTTTTGTATTACCCACCCAGTCTCGTCCCCCGGTTCCTGTCCACCTCCAATCAACTCGTTGGGTGGGGGTGGACAGGAAAAATCGTAGATTTAGGGGGACGAGACTGGGTGGGCCGCATTTGTTTGATTTTACTTTGTATTTTCATCAGGCTGTCTCCTGCTTTTTGGCATTTTTTAAAGAGACGGCAGTCTCTTTATCGTCTTGGGAAAAGCTGGGCGGCTTGACTTCTAACTTCGTTAAAATCGACAGCAAATTTTTGAACGTCATTTCTTGATCGTTAAAGCGTAAATTTGTATTTAAGGTCTAAGAATCAAATTCATTCAAATTGAATAGTCCTGGGACTCGTTTTTTATCAACAAACGCTTTGCCACTAAAAGACTGCCTAACAACGGCCTCGGCTGAGGCAGAGTCACAAGCAAACAACATAACACTCACTTTTGAATATCCTAAATAAGCCAAAGCAATCTTAGCATACCGTGACCGTGATTTTGTCGTGCGCTCAATTTCCAGTGAACATCGAACAGAACCGCCGGCGTTTGATCTTAAATCAAAAACCACGTCGGGAATTCTTGGAACTTGCTCGCCACCTAAAACTGAAAATGCATCAACTGGATTTCGCATAAGCTCATCTTCAAGCCAGTACCTTGAAATTAGGTTTCGATTTTTAAGAGCTAAAACTACTCTGGCTGCGATGGTATCGTGCTCAATGTAAATTGATTGCCGCGCCGGTCTTACAGCATCACCGAAAATATTTCGGCTCTTAGGTGATAGAATTAAAACTTTGTCGCTGGCGTTTGAACGTCGAAAATGACCGCATTCAACGAGCGAATTCCAATACCTAAATTTGTGAGCGCGACTCATCGGACACATAAACTCAAAAAACAAGTCTTGTGTTAAGAAGCCCCACCGTGCGGCAAATTCACGTGCCTCTGACACAATATCAATTCGCCAATGCCTCATTGGGCCACCTTTTCTTGACCCGCAATAGGGACAAGAACAAAATGACCAAGTTCAATCTGGCCATCAACTAAACCGGCTTCGTGCCATTCTAAAATAAAATTGGAACTCAATTTATTTTTTAGGCGATCAGGAATTTTAAAGTCCGATCCAATATTCACCTGACGTATTCTGACTTGGCAGCTAGTTGTACCAACTAAAACGGTCCGTGCTCCTTCTGGGTTTCCGCACTTTGGTTGACTTGCGCAGGATGCCAATAGGCCCAATGAAAGGCACAAAATGATTTTTCTCATGATGCCTCCCTATTTTGCTCGGTCAGAATATTGCTCATCACAATTTCAGTGGTATTCCGTGCTGTCGCCAGTGCTTCTTTATCTGTTTCGATTTTTTTGGCGATACTTACCGGCTCTGATTTTTTTATTTTCGGAATAACGGGTTTATCTAAATCAAATGATTTTTAAAACTTTAACCGAATTGGCGGACTTCCTTTTTCGTGCGGTAGAATTAGAACAGCTTCGCCGATACCCATTGTTTGTTTAAAAATGTTAGGATGAAACTTGAATTCTTCAACATCGCGAACAGATCCATCACCAGTCTTTTCTGAACCAAAAAGACTTTGCTTTTGCCGTTCGGTAACTTTTGATCCTTCGCAGGTGCCAATGACTTCTGAAAAATAGCTCGCGGACTCTGGTTCATTGGTTCGCATGAATACCTTTAAGTTGGAATTGGTCAGAATGGTATTCATGACTCCATCACCAAGGGCCTTCAAATCACCAAGTGCTTGATGGGCAAACACAATTCCGACATTGGCGCTTCGCGATTTATTTAAAAGTGTTACAAACCCCGGCGTAAGGTATTCAATAAAATCATCTAGATAAACTGAAAAGTATTTCTGATCCTGATACTTTCCAAGATGCCTTGAGCCTACAGCGCTTTGCAAACACTGAAGAATCATTTTGCCGGTGGCTTTACCAAGTGTTGGAATCTTAAGGGCTGGAAGCTGGCAGTATATGATTTCCCCATCTTCAAGCGCCTGCTCTAAGCTAATGTCTGAGTTTTCGCTGTTAAAAATGCCAGCCGACTCACCAACAGTAAAACTTTGAAGCTGCGCGACTAATCCGCTTGTTCTCTGTTCGCGCTCTTCGCGTGTTAGCCTAAGGAAATCTTTAGACCAGGACTGCAATCTTTCATTTTGTGACTCTGCTGCTAGCTCTGATAATACCTTTTCATTTTTAAGACATTCAATGACCCGGTACGGTGTCGCTTTGATTTTCGACACTTCTAAAATCATTAGGCAATGCAGAAAGGCATCGTACTGAATGCTTTTAAAATATTCGTTTTCAAAATTTAGAGCATTGAATACACGCTCGGCCACTTCTAAGACCAACCCTCCAGATAGGGGATTGAATGTGTGACTAATTCCCACATTACAAATTGATAGAATCCGAACGTCCTGTTCGCGGTCGTGTTTTTTTGCATAAGCGTATAGCTTGTCCAATAAGTTTGAATCTGATTTTCCATCTATCATTAAAAGTCCGCGGCCCTTTTTAATATCATCAATTGCCCATGGCAGAATTACAGACTCCGTTTTGCCTGCGTTGGTTGTGCCGACAACTTGTGTATGCATTCGCCTAAAGGTCTGCTTTATAAAAACAGATTTACCTTTATCTGAAATCCCAGCATAAACAGCGTCTTCATTGTTCTTTGGCTTAATGACATCATTTTCAATATCTCTTTCTTCAAAAAGCGAAAGCCATTTTTTCTTAAGCTTTATGAATGCAAATAGAATTACTGCTGTAATCAATAACGCAATCGCTAAGCGCCATTTAAAATAAAACATTACGATCTGGAATTTGTATTTTAACCAGAACACAAAAATCCCGAGCGTAACCACCAGTATTAAAAATCCTCTATCTGTCATATCTGATCTTTTATTTTCACT
>JAYSSX010000118.1:0-1720 GCA_043720315.1 Pseudobdellovibrionaceae bacterium
CACTTCCTCCAGTCAAAAAGATGTTATCGTAAGTCTTAAAAAGTTGATTCAATTTTTCCAATACCTCTTTTTCAAATAAACCGATGTTGTATTTATCGAAGATAGACAGGTTATTGATGAAATGATGCCGAACGGTTTTCAATTCTTTTGCAGACGGCTTAGCAGTTCCGATATTCATCTCTCTGAAAAACTGTCGGGAATCGGCGTTGATTATTTCACTGGTAAACTGCTTTGCAAGTTCAATTGCAACAGCTGTTTTTCCGGATGCAGTAGGACCGGTTATAACGATAAGTTGTTTCAAAGAGGGGTGGATTTGCGAAAATTATTTAGAGCGATTTATCAGCGTGTAAAATACTAAAATTCATCGAACAGAAATTGGAATATAGTTTGAACCCACTCAGTGAGAATAGAAGTACACTTGTTTTGACTTCTGTCTTTCACATGTTAGTAAATAAGTTCTTTCAATTCCGGTTTAACATAGCGTTGGCTTTATTTCGCTTTTAAAATTTATAATAATTGTGTAATATTGTCCTCTTCTCAGATGTTTTCTTTTTTAAAATATAAGAGGTAAACCTTCTGAAGTTTATAGTAATTTTACTGAAATCAATAATTATTTAACCAAAATTTAAATGGAAAAAGTAACATCCCCCGGAACAACAGCATACAAATTGAATGGCGAAGGCAAGTGCCCGTTTCATGGTGGCGAAATAAAGCAAAGCGCTGGTAGTGGAATGAAAAACCGCGATTGGTGGCCTAATCAATTAAAGTTGAACATACTTCGTCAGCATTCTTCTTTGTCTAATCCTATGGACGAAACTTTCAACTATGCAGAGGAATTTAAGAAACTAAATCTGAATGAAGTTAAAAAGGATATCATCGATCTAATGACAAAATCACAGGACTGGTGGCCGGCTGACTACGGGCATTATGGACCGTTTTTTATTCGTATGGCCTGGCACAGTGCGGGCACTTACCGAATTTCTGATGGTCGTGGTGGAAGCGGTTCAGGTGCACAGCGATTTGCTCCCCTCAACAGCTGGCCTGATAATGTGAACCTTGATAAAGCCCGGTTGCTGATATGGCCTATCAAACAAAAATACGGCAAGAAAATTTCATGGGCTGACTTACTGATTCTCACGGGAAACTGTGCTCTCGAATCGATGGGACTAAAGACCTTCGGTTTTGGTGGTGGAAGGGAAGATGTTTGGGAGCCACTGGATGATATTTATTGGGGTTCTGAAAGCAAGTGGTTAGAGGATAAAAGATATACTGGCGACCGTGAATTGGAGAATCCTTTGGGTGCTGTTCAGATGGGTCTGATCTACGTTAATCCGGAAGGTCCAAACGGAAATCCAGATCCGCTTTTAGCAGCTCGTGACATTCGCGAGACTTTTGGACGTATGGCTATGGACGACTATGAAACAGTTGCGCTTATTGCCGGCGGCCATACACTTGGCAAAACTCATGGAGCCGCAGATCCTGGCAAATATGTTGGCCCTGAGCCGGCTGCTGCAGGGATTGAAGAACAAGGTTTCGGATGGAAAAACGAATTTGGCAGCGGAAAAGGTAAGGATACAATTTCCAGCGGTCTTGAAGGGGCTTGGACCACTACGCCAACTAAGTGGAGTAACAATTTTTTCGAAAATCTTTTCGGCTTCGAATGGGAGTTGACCAAAAGCCCGGCAGGAGCGCATCAGTGGAAACCAAAAGGAGGAGCAGG
>JAYSSX010000119.1:0-3294 GCA_043720315.1 Pseudobdellovibrionaceae bacterium
TTAGATTGGGCCGCAGCTAACATAACATCATGAGCCATCTTTTCAGTGAAGGGAGGGTCGGCAAAAATAACGTCAAAGGGTTCGCCAGTGTATGAAGCCAAGAAGGCAATGACATCTCTGGCAATAATTTTATAGGGTTCGGTAATTTTTAATTTTTTTATGTTCTCTTCAATTATTGCAATGGATTTACGGTTTTGCTCGACAAAAAAAACTTCGCGCGCTCCGCGGGAAAGAGCCTCAATCCCTAAGTTTCCGGTGCCGGCAAATAGATCTAATACTCTAGATCCATCCAGACTATTTTGAATAATATTGAACTGACTTTCCTTAACCCGATCTGTCGTCGGACGAATATGTTCGGCCTTAAAGGAAACTAAATTCAAGCCTTTATATTTTCCAGAGATGATTCGCATGTAAGACTATTTTTTCTTATCTTCAGTTTGAGCAATGAAATCTAAAACCCACTGTTTATGTTCTGTTTCTAAAGCGCGAAAATGCATTTCCACGGTGTAACGTTTTTCCATTGCTCCGGAAATCTGCTGATCTAAAATGTCATAAGTTTTTATCACTTTAACATTTGTCGAAATGGTCCTTTGCAAAACCGGTAGAAAAAACCGAATTGATAGGTTTTGGCCTACCTTAAAAAACTGATCTTTTTCTGCGCGTAAAAGAAAACCAATTTCAGTCAGTTTCAAAATTTTAACTTTTAAAGGCGGAGCGCCCTCCTGTTTGAAAATTTCTGCAGGAAAAGGATATGGCTTTACCTTTACTACTTTTACGGGAACATCGTTCGCATTTAACTTTTTAGCATTCATAATAACTCATCTATTATTTTAACAAGACTTTTCAAATCTTCAAAAGGTTTTGCGACAAAATAATTGGCACCCATCCTTTGGGCAGTACTTAGATCAAAGTCACCTGAGTAGGCAGACATCAATATAACCTTAGTATTTGGAAACTCAGGCATCAATTCTGACAAAAGTTGAGGACCTGTTTTGAAGGGCATTAATATATCCAGTATAACCAAATCGGGGTTTTCCCTTTTCCACAGCTGATATCCCTCAGCACCATCCTTGGCTTCAAGCAAAATATGGCTCTTGCCACCCAACAATTTTAATAAAGCCCGGCGAATAAGAGGTTCGTCATCGACGACTAAGATTTTTTTACTCAACGGGAATTTCCATAAAAAAAGTGGTTCCTACTCCAGAAACCGAAACAAAATAAAGTCGGCCTTTATGTTCTTCGACAATGTCTTTGGATAAGCTAAGACCTAGACCTGTTCCACTACCTTCAAATTTAGTCGTAAAAAAAGAATCAAATATCCTATCTTGAATAGCTTCTGGAATTCCCGACCCACTATCTTTAACCGAGAAAACAATCGCATTTTTGGCCGAATCGAATTCGGTTTGAATTTCAATAGAGCCTGCTGTCTTCATCGCCTGACAGGCATTTTGGATTAAGTTAAATATGACCTGTTGAATTAAATGCGGATTTGCAAAAATTCTATATGGGGCCGTATTTAGAGTAACCTTAGTATTATGACTTCGCATTGTTGTTTTCAGGAAAGGTAATGTCTTGGAAACCACATCATCTAATACTATAGAAGTCTTCTTCGCGTTATCAGATTGTGAAAACTCAACTAAATTTTTAATGATCACTTGCGAACGCAATGCCGCCTTTTCGACTTCTTGCAAATCCTGCTTCATCTGATCAGTAACTTCAGCATGATCTTCAGCTTGACGTTGCATGATCTGCACAAGGGTGTGAATACCCGTCAAGGGATTATTCAACTCATGCGCAATGTTGCCCGCTAACAAGCCGATGGCACCAATTTTTTCATTTTGCAGAACTTTCATCTTCAAAGTTTGATTTTTTGTGATATCGATATATTGAACTATAAAGTGCTGACTTAATTTCTGATCATCGAAGACAATTGGATAGCTAAACACTTGGTAAAATTTTTCACCTATCTTGATTTGTTGCTGGCTGTTCTGTGTGGATTTTTTTGAAGCTACGACCGGACAATTCTCGCAAGGAGAATCTCTATCAGCAAAAACCTTAAAACAAAGATCTCCGACATTCTTTTGAAACGAAACGTTAGATCGAAGAACATTAAAATTTTGATCAATAATTACAATCGGATTTTTAATGCCATCAAAGGTGGTTTCCCAGGTTTTAGCTGTTTGTTCAATTTCTTTTTCATAAAAAATTCTTTGCAAAGATAACTCAAGAATCATTTTACGATTCTCTAAAAAGTCCAAAAACTCCTCGAGGTCAGAATCATTCATTAGATGTTCGTTGATTATGTAAAAATGAAATTCCGAAGAATCAATTTCTAGATTTCCTAGATTTTGTATATTTAATTTGGCGATCGGACGTGACAGCAGATTTGCCAATCCTTCACGCAGGGAATGTTCAGAAATTTTTTCCTCTTTTAAAAACTTCAGCTGTGGCCCAGTCACTTCATGTAATTGTCCATTTTGAAGATAAATAAGCTGGCGAGACGTCGGATCTTCCGATCCAGGTTTTTCTAAAAATAAAAATGACTCTTTTAAGTGATGAAATTTTTTAGTCTCTTTCTTAAAGTGTTGAAATAAGTCTTCCATAGAAAAAAAATATTCTTGATCCTTTAAAAACCGAATGAGTGCTTTCGTTTTAATTAACTTTTCATCTTCTTGCTGTTTGGCTTTTTCCAAATGTTTTGTTCGGCTGATAATTTTTTCTTCAATACTATCTTGAAAGTCATGCAGTTCCTTGGATTGCTTCGAAGCAATCTTTAGCAACTGGTTCAACTTAAACGTTTGCAGAAGATCAGATAAAACGAATTCGATGTTATTTTGCATAACTGAAATTTCATCTTTCCAAATTAGAAAACGATGAATTTTGTTTTTCTTATTTTGCGGCTTTATGTATTCAACATCTTGATCAAAAATAACTAAAACAATCTCTACATAGGGACTTATATCTTTTACCCGCTCTAAAAGGCTTTGATGACTAGCTAATTGAATATTAGACAAGAATAAAACCGAAATGGATTTTTGCACAATGTATGACAAAGCCTGAATAGGGTCCGTTGTCGAAAGAACTTCTAGGTTTCGGTCCGTTAATAGAATGGATAAGCGCTCGTTAACCTCTTGTTTTTGTCCTAAAACGAGGGCTTTGGTTTTCTCAAGATCTAAGGAAATTTTTGAATCTAGAATCATCCTTAATTACTTCGTTTTTTACGCTTGTTAATAACTGATTTAACATGTCTACCCAGCACTGTAGACTATCACCTAATTCATATTCCAAGACATC
>JAYSSX010000120.1:0-3210 GCA_043720315.1 Pseudobdellovibrionaceae bacterium
CAAATCTTCTAAAGCGACCGAACCTCCCCACGTCATGCCCAACATTTGAAACTTAATTTCTTGTCCAGACAGGTTCTCCCAACCCCTTGTCCTGCGCAATCGCTCTAATACCAAACCTTTAGGACCAGTGCTTTTCCAGCGCCTCAATGATCTTAAAGAACACATCAAAGCACCTGCCGTTTGATCTTTATTCGTCAGAATTTGTGCTTCAGGTTCAACTATCTGCAATCTTTGCAAAAATCCGGAATCCAATTTTGGAAAAATAGTTTCATCTTTACGAAAAGTTCGATAATTTTCCAAAAAGGACTCCAACTGCCTAGTCGAAAGGTCTTTTAATTTTGTGCTTTCACAACTACCGCCCTTTGCAACATCCAAAGTTTTTTCAAAAACCGGCGAATGCGACAACACACTTTCAAATGGAAAATAGAAGTTTTGACCTGCTGATCTTTTGGTGTAGGAAGACCCAATAGATAAGCCTCCCGGCTCATGTTCAACGCCCCATAACAACCCCTGCATGGAAACCTCTGCAACATACCTATCAATTCTAGCCTTAAATAATTTTGCGGCCCATCGAGTGGTTCGGTAATCTTCCAAAACAAAAAGATCGGTATCAACGTAGCCTATTTTTCTTTCAAAAGGTTCGGGCAGTAGACAACTGTTACGACCACTACAGCCAATCAACTCATCATTATGAAATACACCTAAGTAATGATGTTGGGGATCAGGGCAAGCCAATTTCCATAAATCGAAAAATGAGGGACTACGATCCTGCCACATCCATAATTTTTCGTCTTTTGATGCCGAAGCGAACAGCTGTACCAGCGCCGCGTCGTCGCTTTCAGTTAGGGGTCGTATTTCAAAACTCATTGGAACCTTTTAAGTAACTGACTACGCACGATGTAGCATCAATACATTTTCCATTTTCTAATTTTAGCCATTCTTTAACGGCGGTCGGCCCAATAAATTGATTGGTCGCAGCCGTCCAGCCATAGGCCCCGACGGGATTCATAAAAATCCAGTCTCCTCGTTTTAGATCAGACGGAATTTTTACATTCGGCGCCAACTTATCATGCCACAAACTGAGAGATCCGTTTATACTTGCAACTTGTTCGGATACCGACAACTTAGATTCCCTTCTGTAAAATTGAAAATCAATCCCTTCAAAATTAAATTTTGGAGAACCCAAATGACTGGCCATGTGTTGAAGACCGCCATCAATAATTATGCTTTCTTCTGCTTGAGTTCTTTTTCGTGATAAAACCACCGCGCCGTAAAATCCGCAAGATTGCACTAGCGAACGACCTACCTCTAAATTGATGTCGAATTCATGCTTAACTATTTTATTGGTATCAATGGACAAAGAAGGCATCCAAATCATTCTTGGCAATCCTGCGCCTAAGAAAATTTCGGGTTTAGAAACAAATTGAGATCGGTATTTTTCGAACAGCTTCGTGGCCTTTGTGAGGGATACATTCAGTTTTTCTACAGAAAAAGATTCGCGTCCTAAATAAAAATGAAATCCTTGAAATTTTTCCGAGCCTGCCACTTGCATAATTTTTTCGAACTCTAAAGTCGAACACCCCAACTTTTGCGAAACCGATTCGGCATTGGCCAATCGAATGGATTTATTAACGGCCTTGCTCAACTGTTTTTCAGATTCTTTTATTTTTAGAAATTCATCGAAAGAATCAATATGAACGCAGGAGATTCCACTTGAGATGATTTTAGGAATGGCTTCATTTGTTTTTGCCGGTCCGGAAAAAGTCAATCGATCAGCTGATATTCCTAATTTAAGCAGCAATTCCACTTCTGCATTAGATGATACGTCGAACCCTGTAACAAATTGAGAAATTACAGATAGTAAATAAGGATTCGGATTACTTTTTACCGAATAAAATATCTTTTTTAAATTTAACTTTTTCTTAAATAGGGCCAGTAGCTTAGCTTCTTTTTTTAACAGGGAAATATCATAAATGTAATGCGCACTCGTATTGTCGCGTAAAATGAACTCTATATTTTTCATAATGCGACTTTCAGTATGCCTAGCGCCTGTTCTTGAATTTTAGCCCTGTCCCATTTTCCCGAGGCCGTTCGCGGCCACTCCTTGAGACAAATCCACTTCTTTGGGATAAATGCTACTGGAATCACTGGTGATAACAATTCGAATGCCACGTTAAAGTCGACTTCAATCTGGGTAATTGCCAGAAAATAAAAGCCTTCAGTTTGCCATTGCAAAATGCAGCCTGCTTGTAAAACTTTTTCTATTTCAATTTCCATGCTGTTAACGTCAATCCGTTGCCCTGCGACTTTGATTTCCTGATCACGGCGGCCCTTAAAAATAAAATTTCCGGCTGCGTCCAGCCCGCAAATATCTTGTGTTTCAAACCGACGATTAAATAGCTTCCATTCCGACTGATCGAAATATCCGTAGCCAACTTGTGAACCCTCTATGACTAATAAACCATCCTCTAACTTGAGTTGGACACTGTGAAATGGCAGACCAATTGGTAGGGGATCATTGGCATTCTGAGGGTTGATCACCGCACGGCTGACCCATACCGTGGTCTCTACCGGTCCATATAAATTCTCAATGGTAGAGTCCGGCGCAAAATCCGCCCACTTCTTCACTATATCGAAGCGCAATTTTTCGCCGGTAAAAATAGAACGCCTAATTGTTGAGTTTTTTTCGGGTGTGCTTTCACGGGATAACGACAAATCCACCAAACTAGGCACCGAAGCCCAGAATTCTATTTCATTTTTGTTACAAAATAGAAAAATATTATAAATATCATTTTCTTGCAAATGGTAGATATGTGCACCTTGGTGATAAGACATTGCCGCGATCGCATAATAGGGATCAAAAACCGGTTCAAAAGTTTGAACTATTTTTTCGCCCGCCGACATTGGATAAATTTTTAAGATTTGTTCAAAAAAACTATTCCAGTTCGCATAAGAGATCCCAACTATTTTTGATATACCCGTTGATCCAGAAGTCATCATCATCGAAAACAGATTATTAGGATTTACCACGGTAACAATCGGCACCGTTTTACTGTCTGCGCCCGTCAAAATGTCAAGTAAATTTTTCTCCGTCAAAATGAGATCAGGATTTACTTGATTTAAAATTTGCAGACGGCGGGATTCGGGAAGCCGCGGTGAAATCGGAACCAAACAAGCTCCGGAAAGTTGCGCTGCTAAAAAGCAGACATC
>JAYSSX010000121.1:0-2097 GCA_043720315.1 Pseudobdellovibrionaceae bacterium
TTGCTTTTTACACCAACCTTCGGTGAATCAGGAATAGCCAAAGCAACGGTTGAACTGAAAACTTCATCTAAAACCGGATCTGGATCTACTGGTGTCCCATTATCTGGGATAAGTCTTGCTAAGACGTCTAGTCTAGTGACGTCTTCGCCTCGGCAGCCGGCATCGGTGCATCGATTGGAAACCATACAGTTACCTTGCGATATGAAATCATTATCTCCACGTACAAGAATTCCTTCGATAACACCTGTACTAAGATTAAAAACAGCTGATCCCGAGTTTCCGCCGTAAGTATCCAGATTTGCGACGAAAAAACCAGTTTGTACCGAACGAACTTTGGCTCCGCCAGCAATTTTTTGCGGCAAACCTGCTGGATGGCCGATGACTACCAAGTCGTCACCGACACTGACTACTCCGTCTTTGCGAAATTTTAAGGGAGTTCTCCCAACAACAGGACGGTCTAATTTAATGACTGCATAATCAGGCCCTGCACCCTGCTGATCTCGGGCAATAATCTGTTTACAACCATAGACATCATTTGAGGAAAAAGATTTTCGTTCGACTCCAGCTTGATTTAAAGCAAAATCAAAAACAAATCGTACTTTAGCGCACCCATTTGCATCAGTAATACAATGGCCTGCAGTAATCACTGTATCTGGACCTACCAGTGATCCCGAACAAAAGGCACCAGAGGTTTGCTCGCGAAAAGGTTCGGAAGAACACAAATTGTAAACCGATCCAAAATTTTCACCTGAAAGAACTTGTTGGCCTGCTGAACTGTTTGTCAGATCACCAGCATCTACTAGCGCAACTGTGCTTGCCGCCAAGAATCGCAATGCGGCAGAGGCCTGATAGTTTTCCAGACGATTATCATCTCCGTAAATAAGTTGAGCTTCAATTTTAGAATCGTTTTCTTTGACCGCTTGCTGATGAATATCTTCTTTTTGTGCGCAACTTACCAATAGGAAGCTCTGTGCTAATAAAAAAAATAAAATAAATTTAGACATGTTTTTCAAATAGGGTTTTTTAGGATCAGTCCTTTTAAAATATAAAATATTGTCTTTTAAGGGAGTTAGCGTTTTTTTTGACGTTTTCCTGATTGGGATAACCTGGGCATTTTGTTGAGTCTTGAGTTTGTTAGGCACGATTCCCTCCTTGAGAATGCGGTGAAACATCCCTTATGAGACTCAAGTCCAGTTACTGTTGGTTAAACTAAATAAATAATAATTTCAGATTTAGCGGTTAAGATCCGCGTGGTGGCTGCGGTGGGAATATACGTAGGATAGATCCGTCATTTTGCACTACTAAAACTTCTTGAAGACTGTTTAATTGCCCATTCATAGATCCTTCACGTAAAAATGAACGCAGTAACTGAAGATATTTTGGGTCGGTTAATCCACTACGCTCACGTGCATATAACACTAGATGACCTGTTTGTTTTTCCGATTTTTCTTTGATGGTTTGAACCATATGTGGAATTGTTGTTTTTTCTTTGGGAGAATAGACATCAAATGGTTTTCCTTCTACCAACAAATCAAAGTTCGCATTGTGTGGTAATCCCCATTGGCGTCGGGCTTCTAAAACCATTCTTCGTGTTTCCGGATCAAATAAATTTTCATCGCTAGAGTAACGCACTTCATATCCGTGTTTGGCTAATTTTTGTCCAGCCTTACGTTCATAAACAAAAGACGCGGCTTCGTCATTATCACGCCCATTCATATTCGAATCGGGTTTAATTCCGGTCGGATGCTTTTCCTCTAAACTAGCTGGTTCGGTGATATCAAAGTCTTTATGTCCATCCGTTTTCGATGTGGGCTGAGAGGACTTTTTTGGCAAAATCAGGGTAGCTGCGTTGGCTTCAAAAGCGGCAAAGTGTTCAGCGATGGCCTGCGATTGTACTTTCATACTATTGATGACATTTTGATAGCTCGGCATCAGATCCAAACCATTTTTTAACTGTTGTTTTACAAAGGAAGTCGAAGTTTTCAAATCAGTCATGGTATCAGGAACTTCAGTATTTACCTCAACAATTTTACCATTTCTATCTATAACTGAAAAATACACTACTCGCAATTTATCACTGTGGGCACGTTGCGATGT
>JAYSSX010000122.1:0-2482 GCA_043720315.1 Pseudobdellovibrionaceae bacterium
GTGGATAAATTTTATGATCCAGGTGTTACTGCAGTACAAGTAGCAAACGCTTTAAACGAAGGTCGCGGTTACATCAATTACATCGGTCACGGATCTAAAACTTCTTGGGGTACTAGTTACTTCAACAACACTAATATTGATCAACTGAAAAATGATGGTGGCAAATTACCATTTATCGTAAGCGTTGCTTGTGTAAATGGCCAATTTGGATCTGGTTCTGATTCTTTTGCTGAAAGATGGATAAAAGCTGGAACTTTGGAAAATCCAACCGGAGCTTTTGCTATTTTTGCTTCGAGCACAAATCAAGCATGGGTTGAACCAACGGTAGGTCAAAAGGAGATCACTACTTTATTAACGACTGATCAAATGAATACTATTGGTTCATTGTTCACTCACGGTAATGTAGCTATCCTTGAATCAAACATGAGTTCTGCGGTTCAAACAGTTGAATCATGGCACATCTTTGGGGATGCTACTGTACAAGTACGTACAAGACTTCCTGAAGCAATCACTGTTGCTGCACAATCTGAGGGTCGTGAAGAGTCAGAGCGTGTTGTTACTTTAAAAGTAAACGAACCAAACATCAAAGTAGGTGTTGTCCGAGCTGGTGCTTTAGTTGGTACAGCATTATCTGATGCTCAAGGTGTTGCAAAAGTTCAATTAGCTACGGGTATCCAAAGTGGTGAAAAATTGAAAATGACTTTGACCGGTTTCAACAAAATTCCGTTGATCCAAGATTACATTGCTCAATAGTTCATTAGTTTAGGTTCAAAGCTAGTTTTATTGTAATTAGCTTAAATAATGAAAATTAAAAAAGGCGTCCCAAAAGGACGCCTTTTTCTTTTCTCGACAGGTATAAGAAGAATCCTTTATCCTTAATTGCTATGAGCATTGTTTTATTTTTTTTTATAAGTGCAACCTGGGTTCAGGCTCAGCCAATACCCTCTTACGATGAAGGATTCCGATGGCAAGAGGGCTTTTGTCAAAAAGAAGGAAAAAGGGGATTTAATAAGGATTTTTTGGGTGAGTGTGGACAGACCGCACGTCGTCTAAATAATACAAAAATGCCAGGAAGTCAGTTCAGAGGTTTTTCTTCGTTTGAATCCAATTTCTCGGACTCAGAATTTCAGCAGGCAGACTTTTCTTATGTTGAAATGAAAATGTGTAGGATCAAAACAGCTCATTTTGAAGGGTCACAGTTTAAATCAGCCAATTTAGTTGGGTGTAGTTTATTCCGCAGTTCTTTTGTATCTGCCAATTTTCAAAATGCAGATCTAAGTGGGATTAAAGCTGTTGAGTCGGATTTTAGATCAGCAAATTTTAGGAAAACAAAATTAGTCGGGGCGCAGCTGATGATGGCCAATCTAGCAAATGCAGATTTGCGAGACACTGACCTATCACTGGCCCATTTAGAATTGGCAAACTTAAGAGGCGCCGTTTTTAATATTAAAACAAAACTACCCATTGAAGTCGAAGCGGCAAAAAAACGTGGGATGATTTGGTCCAATGATTAAATGGGTGAAAAAAAATTTTGAAGAGATAAAAGATTCGCGATCCCTAACGATATTCGGTGGATTTTTGGCTTTAGGCCATATCTTTACTTTTCTATTTTGGAATAAAACCGAGTTTTTACTGCGATCGATATCTTCTAGCGATCCCAATCCACTATGTTGGCCCTATTTTTTCAGTTGTGCCGAATTTCGATTAAGTTTAGCAGTCGTCCAAGGGCTTCAGTTTCTTTATGGGGTTGTCGGAATTTTCGCTGCTATTCTGTTTTTTTCGGGGCGAAAGTTAGTTTGGGGATATCTCCTTCAAATCTTGCTATTGATTTCTAGTCTGTTTTTTTACATTCAAAGTTACCGGATGATGGGTAACTATCTTTATATGTTTTACATTGTACTTTTTTTATACTTATTTATTCCATCAAAGAAAAATGTCATTCGATTGATGATAGTTGGATTTTATTTTGCGGCTTCGACTTTGAAATTCAATAAAGAATGGATCAATGGCGAAGTGCTTTTCGGGCACCCTGTTTTAAGAGGTTTTTTACTTCAGATGGCCTGTTTGTACGTTATTTTTTTAGAACTTTTTATGAGTCCTTTGTTACTGTCAGCGCAAGCTGATCTTTTTTGGATAGCCTTCGCCCAATTTTCAGTTTTTCATGTATTTTCTTGGCACATTGTTGGGTTTTACTATCCATGTATTATGTTCTGTTTACTGAGTAGCTTTTTATTGTTTCGTAAAGACGAAATTGGAAATTTCAAACGGCAGCCTAAAACTACTTTTGTGATTTTATCTATTTTTGTTTTTCTGCAGTTAGTTCCTTACTTTTATAAGGGAGACACCGCGCTAACTGGAGAAGGACGTTTTTGGTCATTAAATATGTTTGATGTAAAAGCCGAGTGTGTCTTTAAAGCATTCGCAAAGTACAATGATCGAATTGAAGATATGTCTTGGGTGGGCGAAGAGTTAGGAACTCGAA
>JAYSSX010000123.1:0-4480 GCA_043720315.1 Pseudobdellovibrionaceae bacterium
TACCTATCTCTTCAGGGCCCAATTGCTGAAGCAACCGATGTGCGGAAGATTTTAAACCAGAAAAACTCATTAATAAATTATCTTCCTTCATCATCGAACGCGGAAACGAATACTTACTGGCGTCTCCGCCTTTAGACAAATTATCAACTTTTTGCCCACCAGGAAATCCTAGTCCCAACATTTTTGCGAATTTGTCAAAGGCCTCACCGGCAGCGTCATCCAGGGTATGCCCAATGATTTTATAATCAAAAAGTTTTTCGACCAAATAAATACTGGAGTGCCCACCACTGACGGCTAAGGCTACGAATCTTTCATCGTAGGAAAATGTCGGCTGATAAGAATCATCCTTTAAGAACGGGGCAAGAATGTGCCCCTCCAGGTGATTGACGCCTAACAAAGGTAAGTTCAGGGTTTGCGATAATGTTTTCGCGGTCACTACTCCCACGATCAGGGAACCGATCAGACCAGGGCGATTGGTGACTACTATTCCGCCGAGGTTGCTCCACTTTTTTTGAGAAGTCGCTAAAAGTTGCTCGATTAACGGAAGTAAATTTTCAGTATGATTACGACTAGCAATTTCTGGGACAATACCCCCAAAAACCTTGTGGTACTGATCTTGATTGGCCGAAATAAGGCCTAATACTCTTCCCGACCGGTGAACTATCGCTACCGAGGTGTCGTCACAACTAGTCTCAATAGCTAAAACATTTTCAATGGTTTGCAAATAGAACTCTTTATTTAGTTTTCTTTAAACGGATTTTCGCTTTTTTGGCTTCGGTGCTGTTTGGAAACTTAGAAATAACTTCATCAAAGAAAGTTTTGGCTTCGTCTTTCATATCCATTTCCTGAAAGCAAACTCCAATTTTGTAAGTTGCTTCAGCAAATTTTTTACTTTTTGGATTGGCATCTCGAAACTTTTGAAAATAAACGACTGCTTTTTTAAAATCTTTTGCATTGATTAACTCGTCACCCATTTCCATAGGACCTTTGGTGCCTTCATTGGAAACTGTCGGAGCTGGAGTACTTAATTTTTGAGAAATCTCATTCAAAAGCTGACCCATTTGCGCCTGCATTTTGGTAACTTCCTCTTGCAGTAAATCCACTTTTTTGTTGGTTTCAGCCAACTGATCATCATTTGCTTTTTTCAGCTTTTCACGATCCTGGGCAATTGCAGTAATTTTATGATCAAGGACTTCGGTTTTACCAGACAAGTCGCGAAGATCACTTTCGATATCAGAATATCTCAAGTTTTGTTCAGCAGTGCTTTTTTGCATAGTGCTCATTTGGTCTTGCATGACTTTTTTGTTTTCGGTCTCTTGGACCTCACTTCGAGTCAGCAAACATCCACTTAAAAGCAAAAGCGGAGAAATTAAAAATAATACGTTTACTAATTTCATCACAATACCTCACCGTTTTTAAATCTGATAATTCGTGCCGAGTTTTCGGCCTTTTCGGCAGCTAATCTAGCTTGAATAAATTCTTCTTGAGCATCGGCGTATTCGCGTTCGTCTAAAAAAGCTTTACCTCTGCGATAATGCTCTTCAGCCTGATGCCAATACCCCGCTGAATAACGAGCTGATTCGATAGCTCGGGCTGCATCCATCGCAGTTCTTGCCAAAGTATAGTCTTCAACAGGAATAGGAACTGTGATGCAGCTACTTAAGAGAAATAGCGTTATGGCAACTCCTGCTTTTTTAAGCATTACTGACTAATAGGTACGAAATTCGCGCGACGGTTTTTAGATTGAGCCGCATCAGAATCATCATTTGATAAAGGTTTTTCTTTACCGTAACTGATGATGCTAATTTTAGAACCATTGATACCTAAACTAACCATGTAGGCCTTAACCGCTTGAGCACGTCGTTCACCTAAAGAAAGATTATATTCAATTGATCCGCGATTATCACAGTGACCCTCGATTTGAATATTTACATTATTTTTAGTTTTCAACCAATCAACATTGCCTTGAACTTTTTTCTTAGCATCAGCACTTAATGCCGATTTATCGTAATCAAAATTAATTGTTTGTAGGCCATTAATTTTACCACTATCACTTCCTTGAGCATCAAAACTCATTGGAGTTGAATCTATCTCCGGAGTTGTATTTGTTGTCGTTGTCGCTGTAGCGTCAGTTGATTCTTCTGCTTTTGGTTTAGATTTACAACCTACTACTAAGCTTAAAGAAATCGCTGCTGCGAATAATGCCGCTTTTTTTAATAATAGACCCTGACTTGAATTTCCCATAAATATCCTCCGTTTAAAGCTAAAGCGTAAATCTTATTGCACTAGAAATTTTTGTCAAACCTTAAGATAATGAGTTTAAGATTGCGGGTGGCTACAGGTTATGCTGGAATTTGCTGATATGAAAACGATTGGTCCTAAATTACGCATTTACCTCCTGATGTTGCTTTTTCCCTGCCTCTTATGGGCCCAAGTGGACCCAGATATTAATTGGAAAGTGAGAGTCCTTGATAACTACAACTTAATCTATGATGCGAAACATCAGGATGTAGCTGACTTTTACGCCCAAGTATTGCTTGAAAACCATCAACTTTACGCCAAAACCTTCCAAAATTTGCCTGATAAATTAACAGTTGTGATCAACGACAACACAGATCTGACCAATGGTTATGCCAAACCCATTCCCTATCAGCTGATGATGCTGTTTCCGGTGTTGCCCGGCCCTATGGAAAGCATTTCTGAATACGGTAATTGGACTCGAGAACTTCTGTTGCACGAATATACGCACACGATGAGTTTCGAAGCCCGTTATAATTTGGCCAAACCGCTGTATTATGCGTTGGGAACAATTGTAACTCCGAATATTTTGTTGCCACGCTGGTGGCTGGAAGGAGTCGCCGTTGATTCAGAAACACGCTATTCAAACTTCGGCCGGCTTCGATCGAAATACATGGATGCGCAAATAAGAGCTTTCTTTTTAGAGAATCAACTTTATCGATTTCCTATTTACGAAATTAATGAAACCAATCTACACACGTATCCTCAAGGCTCGCGACCCTATATTTTTGGCTCCTTGTTAATGAGTAAAGCCACAGAATATGGCAAAGAAAATCAAAACGTCGTTAGTGACCTTATAACCCGCTATGGTGGCCGCGTTCCCTATTTTATTAATGCCCCTATTGTCGACTTAACAAAGAAAAGTTATGCGAAACTTTATGAAGAAACTTTAGATTCAGTTAAATCAAAAATTGAAAACCAATTGCAGGTTTTAGGAACATTGTCCGAAGGACAAAACCTGGGTTTTGAAAGTCAGGTGGAAACTTTCGCACCATCTATCAGCCCTGACGGACTAAAAATGGCCGTAATCACTAAGACCGACACCAACAAACGTTCCATTAAAATACTAGTTCGTCCTAATTTAAAAACACCGTTTCATTTTTCGCAGATTCAAAATATTATCAATACTAAAAATTCAGAAGACGTTGTCGAAAAAATACCGACGAAAGACGGTCCTCCGGCGGGTTCAATTAACCGAATCTCTTGGTTTGCAGATTCGGAACGGTTTGTCTTCGATAAAATCGTTGATAACAACAGGTTTTCACAAACCTCAGAGCTATTTATTTACAATATTCTCACGCAAAAAACACAGGATCTTACGAAAAACTTAAGAGCTCGCGAACCCAGCGTAAGCCCCGATGGAAACCAAGTTTGTTACGTTAAACTTTCGGCAATTAAAACTCAGCTAGCCTGTTTTGGCATAGCCTCGAAAGTGGAATCCATTGTTTACAATCCTGAGTTTGAAAATCGAATTTCATATCCAAAATTCTTAGATGATAAAAATGTGATTTTTTCTGAACGTTTTCAAGGAATCGAAAATCTAAAATCAGTGCAATTAGAAAACAAAGAGGTGAAGTTATTAACTAACGCCTTTGAAAATCTGCATTTCGTTGATTTAATCAATGATCAATTCTATTTTTCAGCCAGTCAAAACGGCGTCTTTAACTTGTACCAAGGAAATAAAGATTGGACGCAGATTAAAGCGCTAACTAATTCGGGAACGGGAATTCTTTCTTTTGCTTTAGATCAAAACAATGGTGAAATTTATGCGACCGTTTTTAAATCTTTCGGATTTGAAGTGGATCGATTTCCCCTAGCGTCTGCCCCCTCTGGTGACCTAGCCAAAATCCAACCCATTTTAGCTGATGTATATCCCGTTAAAGAAGGTTCTTCGGCAACAACAGAAACTGACCTTTCTGCCTTTGAAATCAAAGATTACAGCTCGTTTAGCTATCTTCTTCCACGTTATTGGATTCCGACTTATATTCAAGACAAAGACAACACGTTTTGGTCAATCACTACTTCGGGAAGTGATGCCTTGGACAAACATATTTATTCTTTAATCGTGGCGTATCAAAGCCTTCAAGACGAATTAATGTTAAATTTTGGATATCAAAACAATAGTTTTCGGCCGATTATTTCTTTTAATACTTTGCAGACTTACTCGGACAATCTTTTTGCG
>JAYSSX010000124.1:0-7415 GCA_043720315.1 Pseudobdellovibrionaceae bacterium
GTGAATGAAAAATATATACAGAAGATCCGCTTTTTCGCGATAAAATTGTGCAAATAAATTATCCGTATGAAAAACGATTGGCTTGTTGTTCATTACAAAAAGAAAAGGTCCGTAGACATTTATGAATTTGAATTTGTTGTTTTTCCTAAGATAAATTACGGTCTTTGGTTTGAAAAAGAAAAAGCCAAAGTAAAAGTTACTGTTCTTGACCCTTCTTATTTAGCACCGGAGTAAACGGATTAAATAACATCGGAAACGGTAATTTATTTCTGAAACACGGTTAAGTCTTTAGCGATAAGATTTGCCTAATCGTATTGAGCAGTCTTCAAATCTAATAGGACTGTTCAATAGGTATTAAATGAAAAAAAACTTGAAAAAATTGAAAATGAGCCGATAATACAAGTTAGAGGTTATCCTCTAAAAATAATATCTTCGTGAAAAATATACATCACGAATTCTAGAATATCTGAATTCCCGTAATAAGTACTCGAATCAATTCCAGAATCAAACCCGAAAGTAGTTCCCATTACCGATCTCAATATTTCTGCTAGCCCTTTAAGGCAACTGCTATGCAGTCGCTTATTCTGGACCGTTATTTTTCATTCATGTTTGTTATTGCTGTAAAGCCAACTAAATTGCTGTTGATTTAAGAAACTAATTCCCCGTAGTGAATTCAAATTTTTGATTGGCGCCGTTGTTGTTGCCTGCGGCCTTGTCGCGTTGGGCTTCGGCCAAACAAGACTGATAATTAGCTTCGCCGGGCTGACTTTCAATTCCCATTTTTGTTCGGCAGCTAGTATTAAATTTAACATTTGAATTGGCGTCAGGAAGTGGAGCAATACCCTTTAACTGACTTAGGTCTAACTCTTTATAGCCTTCCTTCATGACAGGTTTTGTAGAAATGGCTGGATCAATAACGGCCAAAGAAACTGCCGAAGTGCACAGGGTAAAAAGTAAACTCAACAAAGCGGCTAATCTAGAAAAAGTCATAAGTTCTCCAATTTTTTATACGGATTTTGATTTGTTTCGAAGTTATACGTGTCAACGCTGAATTTTTCAATACCTCGCGGAAGCATTGAAATAATTGCTTAACTCACGCCAAAGGGCCAGCAAGCAAATCCATATTTTTGCCGATGAAAAAAGTGATGGAAAAACGCAGCCTTGTCGGTCAAATGATTGATCGTTTAGCCCATTCTCTTTATCGTCAGCACGGCCCGCACAAGTTTGCGCAGCTGTACCGTGAATTCATTCTGAACGGTTTCAGGGCCTTCGCGATATTCTTCGGGATACTTCTAGCGTTTAGTAAGTATCAAGACAGCCAACACCACGCTGTGATCGCTATCGAGCCTTCGCGGTTTTCTGTATTAATGAAATCCGATCAAGAATGCTGGGGTGATCAGGCTGCTGCTAAATGCCCAGCAAAGGCCACAAACAAAGAGTTATGGGAATCAGAAGTCCATCGTTGGTCTCCTGAGTACTATCAGCTTCTCGAGTCCGATCTAAAGGCGTCTTTTTGGTTGGGATTAACAATCTCTGCCGCCGATTTAAAAAAAGCAGAATCGGCAGGAGCGACACGATTAATGTTAGGAGTTCTTTTTAGTCGCTACGAAGTTTGGGTGGATGGCCAGCGCATTGAAACTGGCGACTACCTGGATAACGACCTACCAATTGCAATAGACCTTTCGCACTTAAGAATGCAAGAGGATCGTCCTCTTCAGGTGGCGATATCTGTCACTCGTGATGGCAAAATGCAAACCATAGATTCGGGTTGGTTCCTGCCAACAATGGGACTATTTACTTCAAAGGGCAGTGATCAGCAGATGCGTTGGGTGGTGTTTGCTGGAGATACCCGTTTCCTGATTATGTTTTCAATATTTTTTCTCTTTGGTTTGCTGGCTAACTATGCCGCGTTCACTGATAAGGCTAAAGAAGATTTTCGTGCTGCCTCGGTGTTGGCATTTATACTGGCAGGCACTCAGTTTATTATGGCCGATTCCATTTTCAGACTATTGGGTCCGGATATGTATTATCCCATTCTCAATTTACTTTTGATTGGCGAGTTTTTTGCCGCGATAGGCTTGGGTTTGGCGATCTCCCGGAGTCGTACTGATCTGTCTAACTTCATTAATACCACGATTCCCATCGCTTTTTTAGTGATCGCGTTTTTTACTCCCAAACAATTTGAAAATGGAATTTTAACGAATTGGATTCTTCATTATTTAACGCCTTTAGGGTATGGGTCAGCGGGGATTTTGTGCTTGATTCAATATCTTCGACTACGCAAAGATTCGAAAATGGAAGGGGCTTCCTTAGCCCGCGCTATTTTGCTGGCAACTATGACCCTCCTATTTATTGGCATTGCCATTACCTTTGTGGTTGAAAATGGACATGCGGTGGCCGTGGAAACCCATTGGTCACGCATGTTAGTATCGATCCCTATTTACATTTTAATTAATAACATCGTCAGCGAAGCCCGACAGCGATTTTTTCAAGTGCAGGAAACTCCCGTATCCGAATATCACCGCCGCCCAAATTTGCCTGAATCCGTGCCCGGAGTTGTGATTAATTTAGATATCAAGTCCTCTGAAAAACTATTTCGGTTTGGTAGCCAGCATGGGGTTGGTGGAACTATAGTCAGCACAATTATGTCGCAGCTTTGGATTACTTTTTCCTCTGCCGGGGCGACCATCCTTCAGTCGTCGGGTGACGATATATTAGTTCTATTTCCTGATACTAAATTAAAAGACAACTCAGCATTGTGGTTAAAAACCTTAATTGATGCTCAGGCCATGCTTAAAGTGGTTACGCAAAAGCTGGCCGACACCCACGTCGAGCTCGCCACTATGAAAACATTAGAATTCAGAGCCGCAGTTTGCCAAGGTGAAGTCAGGCCGTTGTGGCGCACCGTAGGCACTTCTAAAATTCCAGTTTGGGTAGAGGCCGGTTCGCAAAACATTTTCGTAGAAACGGCCCGGTATTTGGAAATCGAACGTGAAGTTGTGTCAGAAAAGGCCTTTAAGATGGGTTCGGTGCTTATTGCGAGCCAAAAATTTAAATCCGACGTGGACGGATTCCCAGAATTATCAGCAGTGCCGGTAAGCGGAACCGGAAAGCATGGGAGAAATTATTCAGGCCTGTGTGTGGTTATTCCGTCCGGCAATACCAGTGATTTGCGACTGGCAATTTAATCAATTGAGCGCTTTGATTCTCGATTTGGCCAAGGTCTCAAATTCACAGGCTAGCCAAAGATTTTTAAATAGCAGTTCATAAAAAGCCGTGGATTTGATTTCCAAAACAACGGTCTCGGATTGTGTGGTTACCGTGGCAGTTCTTTTTCCATTATTTAATAGTAAAGCAATCTCACCGAAACAATCACCTTGAGCCAAGGTCCTCAACGCTTTTCCATGTTCAGTGACGCTTAAAGTGCCTTGTACTACCAGATAACAGCTGTCGCCCGCGGCTCCTTCTTGGCAAATGATCACTCCAGCGGAGACCGACCTGAACTGACCAGCAAACAACAAGGCATCAAAACAGTCTTCAGGCAAAGATTTAAACATTTCCGATTTTAATAGTGCATGCACCAACCAAAAACGCCTTTGCATAGATTTGGCCACTTCTGATTTAATAGTCTGATCAAATACCTCAGGTAAATATTTAAACCTAACTACAACACTTTCTTTGCTGGTGATAACGTCAGCAGTCCTAGGCTCTCCAAACAAAAATCCGGTTTCGCCAAAAACGCTGCCTTGAGTAAGAGTGGCGACTCTCTTTCTTTGGCCTGAACTCGTCTTTTTTACAACATGGGCCTCGCCACGAATAATCGTGAACAGACTTCGCTGCTTCTGACCCTGCTGGCATATAGCAAGGTGGGAAGGGACTTGTGCCATTTTGCTGTTGCTCAAAAAAATATCAAATAAAGACTTGTCCAATGATCTAAAAAAAGGAATTTTTGACATTTCGTCAGCTAGATCAATTACCTTTTCTTTACTGGCAAAACGACTAAATAGATCTTCGAAAAAAGAGGTCTCTGCGGGTTCATCGTCTTTGAAGTATTGCTTAAATAGTGGGTTAACGAAATAGTCTTCACGTGCTAAAAACTCGACCAGTTCGCGTAAATTGTAAAAAGAAATCAGATGGTTCTTTTGCAAGAAGTAATCTGCGATTTCATAAATGGATTTGCTTTGAATCATCAATTGCAGCATTTCCAGCTGGATGGGCAAAAGTTTTAAGGTTTTGTTTTGATTCAGTCCTATCAAATTTCCGGTGATCTTAATTTGATCGAAATTACTAATAACCAAGTTTAGGGGCACTTTTTCAATCAGCATAATTTATTCCTTCAATTAACTTTAAATCATCCAAAATTAATAGCAAGAAATAAGGGGTACAGTTCGGCTTCTTCCAAAGCAATCCGACTTCCTAATCCTGTAAAAATAATTTAGGATTCTGTTTTGAAGTCTTCAAAGTCCGAAATTCCGCCCGTTTGCTTCCAAAATCTGCCGGTAAAACAGGTTTGGGTCTTGCAAAGTTCCAACATGCCCCCGAAACGCAAGATATTTAAGCCATTAAAGTTGTATGAAAAAAAGTTAAAGTGGGGTTTTTGGTTGCAATTGTTTGACCTAATATCCGGCTTGAATTAAACCTAAAAACCAACTTATAATCATGGAGAGTACAAATGGCAAAAAAAGCTGTCGCTAAAAAGGTAGAAAAAAAACCTAAACGCGTAGCCGTAACTGGTTTCGCACCTTTGAAATTCAAAGATTTCACAATCACACAAAAGCGTACTGGTCGTTACGCTGTTATTAATGCTAAAGGCAAAAATATCAATGCTGGCGAAAAAGAAAGCATTTTATTAGAGGCTAAATTACTAAAGCCTTCTCTTAAAAAAGCACCTGCTGCAGCTGCACCGGCTCCTGAAGCCGCAACACCTGAAGCCTCTTTAAATTAATTTTTATAATTTCACCCCAGGTTTTCATAGCTTGGGGTTGATAAAATTCTCAAGTTTTTATTGAACTATTAAGATTTTCACTGGTATTCAAAGTTCCGGCTCCAAGGCTAGGCAGATTTATTCCGTAGAACGATAATACCGAATTCAGTAATTTCGAATGCGTTTGAGCCTCGCTAAAATTAATATCTTGTCCAAATTTTAGATCGTTTCCTTGCCCACAAAGTAAGTTAGGTATTCCTGTAGTCTGATGCACGTTTCCGTCGGACATATCTGTTCCATACAAAACGAGCGAGTCAGCTAATAGATTATTTGTCTTTAAAAGATTGAGCAGATGCTTAAGCAGTCGAATGTGCATTCGGTTTATATTTTTTAGGCGCTCAATTTCAGATCCTGAATCGCCGTGATGGGCAACATCGTGATGCCCCAGGCCAGCACCTAGATCACCATTGTAATTGAGCTGCTCAGAAACACCAGGGGAGTACATGATTGTGCCAACATTAAGTAAGTCACATTTCATGGCAAAAACCATTATTTTTTGAAGTTGTTCAATCCGGTTTACATAATTAATATTCATGTCCTCGTAATTATGTGTGGGTGCCCCAGGGCTAGCGCAAACAGGGGGGCTGGCGGTCAAGCCAAGTTCAATTTCGCGAAGTCCGGTTTCGAAAGATTCAAGTCCGATTTTACCTTCGGTTGAGGTTCTGTTTTTTATTGTCACCAACTCAGATACCAAGGCGTCAAGAACGCTTTTTTTCTTGTTCAATGCATAAAGCAGTTGTCGATTGGTTTGTGGTCCGCCACCAAATAAATTGGTAAAAATACGAAGAGGGTCAATCTGCGGAGTCAGGGGTGTTGATTCATTTTTCCAAGCAATTCGATTCATATAAATGTGCGAATAGGTGGGATGATCGGCTAGTAAATGTTGATGGTAATAAGGTGCACCGATTTCTAACGAACGAAGCGGTGTCGTTTTTTGATCTGCAATATGTTGGTCAATTGATTTTGCGCATTTTATGTTTTGAAGGTCCAGGTTAATACGACCGCTAGAAAGGAAGGCAGCACAATTTTGCCAATGCGGATCGATATCGCCAAAACCATGACTGATTTTTCGCAGGTTCATAACATTGTTGTAAACCGCATCAGCGCCTTCTTTGAGCGGATACAAAACTCCCGTTGCATCGTTCGCGTGCCATGCACCCACTTCGTTACCCACAGGGAAATACGAGCCATTAGGGAAGTATACTCCGATAAAGTTTTTTCTTCGTCCAGGAATCTGAGCTGATGCCTCAAGAGGAGCAAAGGTATTTAGAAGAGGCAAAGTGAGGGTAAGTCCCATATTTTTGAGAAGCAAGCGTCTTGATATTTGGCTCATTCTATTGCTCCTTCAAAAGGGCTTCAACCATAGTGTCTGTGGTAAGCGCACGGATAGACTTATCGGTATTAACTGGGCTGTTCTGACTGCAGCTTTCTGGCTGGGTCGGGTTAATACCGTTTATGTAAGCAGTTATTTTTCGTTTTACGCAGTTACGAAATTGCGGCGAGTCGGCAACGGCTCTACCTAATTCGTAAGGATTTGAGACCCTAGTACCGTTAAAAAGAAGACCTGATTGTACAAGTTGGCCATTTGGATATTTCGTTCGATAAAGGCCATTGCGATCCCAATTATCTAATGCCAAACCGATAGGATCAATCTGGTTATGGCAAGTGCTACAGCGTGCTGATGAGGAACGATGGGCCCGCATTCTTTCGGATAGCGGTGCCGTTGGATCAATGTGACTTTGAGCATTGGCGATTTCTTCAAACGTGGCTGCAGACAAAACCGGAAGTGCAGAACATAACAATGTATCCAAAACCCAAATGCCTCGTTTGATAGGATGCGATTCAATACTGGTCGCAGTTCTAGTCAAAAATTGACCTTGGCTTAAAAGTCCCCCTCTTAAAGGAGTGGGAACCATCGAAAAAGTTTCTGGCGTAAAATTTCCCTGCATTTGATATTGACCAGCTAACGTGGAATTTAAATATGAAAAACCAGGAGAAAGTAACTTCGACGAAAGAAGATCGTCGGCGATGATTTTTTCAAGAACTAGTTTTGACTCCATCGCCATTGAATATTCTATGCTAGCAGGGGCCTTTTTAAATAATTTTTTAAATCCTAGCCATTGTCCACCAAAACTGACACTGAATCGTGATTTATATTTTACAATTAAACGTTGGGCTTCAGCAGCTAGGACATCACGATCCACGTATTGTGAATTCTTGGCTAAATTCCAAGCTTCCGAGTCCGGATATGTGGAGCCCAATGCCAAGGAAAGTTTTGCGGCATTCCGAAAAGAACTTTCGTCGCTCAGAAAACCACCAGGAAAATATTCCATCTTAAATAAAAAGTTTGGAGACATTAAAGCCGCAATAAGCGTTGATTTTAGTCCGTCGGTAAAAGTCGGACTGAATTCAAGTCGGGTTGAGGGCGGTG
>JAYSSX010000125.1:0-8040 GCA_043720315.1 Pseudobdellovibrionaceae bacterium
CCCTTGGTTATTAAAGATATCGTCATTAAATATATTATCGAATTGATTCTTGATTCCATTTTGATTATTAAAAATATCATCATAAATGGACTCCTGTGAATGCCGTGAATCATTTCGACCTTCTGCTTTGGCCTGAACTCCAGGACCGAACTTCATCGCTCCTAGTACGATAAGTCCACCAAAAACGGCGCTTGCAGCGGGCACCAAAATTTGCCTAAGTTTTAAATTAATATTCATAGCTCCTCCTCAACAGTTGCTTTTGCTAAAAAATGGGATCACTTTAAATGCCGTCAAGCTGGTGAAGTTATTTTATTAAAATCTAATAATTTTAATTACTTATGCACTCCCCTTGACAAATATTACAACAAACACAATATTTTATTAGGTTCATTTTCAAGCCATTTATTCCTTAAGAACTATCGGAAAATAGTTCTTAATTTTGAACGGAGGTGAAACTAGTTATGTCGGTAGGCACAAAAAGCATGTCTACAGTTGATACCGGTAAAAAAATTCAAACACCCGTAGAAAAACTAAAATACCAAGACGCGAGGGATGAGAAATTCAATGCCGATTCTTTGCGTGCGTTAGAAATGCAACTAAAGCAAATTTGGTCTCAGTATATAAATTACTTAGACAAAAACGGTTTGGATGAAACGGCAAAATCATTGAAGAGCAAATATTTTAGCCTTTACCAAAACTATCAAAAAAATAAAAATTGGAAAAACGTTGTCACAAATAACTAAAGGAGGGTTGCCATGAATAAAATTTTTAAGAAAAATCAACTGCTAGACTTTTCAGCAATAAAAGTATTCATATCCATAGTTGCTATTCTCTTTTCTACAACAGTACTAAATGCATTTGCCATTGCTCCGAGATCAGAGATTATTATTAAACCCTCATCTTTAACAAAAATTATAACTGAATTAAAAATGCCAACTTTAGTTTCCACCAACGGTTTTTATGATCTACAAAGCATTTGCAATTTGGGTGCAAAACAGGCTGAACGCTCGAAAAATAACCAGACTACTCATTCTAAATCTGAAGTCATCTGCCCTTTTCCAAAGAAAATAGAAGATTCAACTAATTCGCAAAATGCAAAAGGGAGCTAATCAGCACCCTTTTGCATTTCTAAAAAAGCATACTCAACTTGCTTTTTTATTTTCCTTGCTTTGACTCTTTCAACTATACGATGTTTATCTCCAAACCGGTTTAGAGCCTCAAGCATATGCTCATCCACTTCAGCCAGAGCCCTATACAAATTGGAACCAGATTTTTGAACAGTAATTCCATCGTAGCGTCCCCGAAACACATGCAGTTTTACCTTAAACAAGTCTGGGCCAGATTGGGTTGGCGAGTTTTCCATTTCCAGGGTAACCTGAATTTTGCTTTCGCTCAAATCATCGAATTTATCGACCAGGGCTTCGATTCTTCCAGTGACTGCCTCACGAGCCATTTCTGATTTGTCCAAATTTTTAAATTTCACCTGAATCATATTGTTTTCCTTTCAACATCATTTATCAGCCCTTTCATTTGATCGTAAGAGAGACCTTCGCAATCCGCCTGTTTAGAATCAAACCAAGGCACTTCGCATTTTTCTAAGGTATCTCCATCACCATCAAGAATCGCCAAAATGGGGCGCCCATTTGGAATTTCATTTCGCTTCGCAACTATGACCTCTCCCCCCTGACTCAAAACCATTTGAGCTAAATCATCCATGATGTCGTCGTCTTCGTGGTCCAGATCAAAAGGGTGAATTGCGATTCCGCCTGTCTTCTTATCAATTTTCCCAAAAATGTTTAAGTCGTCCGCGACGATCAGCTTTTTCACTCTGCCTCGAACAACGGCCTTCGAAATTTGAAATATATTTTTATTGGTTAATTTATGCTCTTCGGCAAATCGAAATTCTAGGAGTGCCTTTTCAAGTAGCAGCTTCGAGTCTTCTTTCAAAATCTTTCCAATCGACAAACAAATTTCCAAGCTGTTTTGGCGACTAAAAAAATTTGAAACTGGTGCCAAAACCGCATTCTTATATTTCAAATTTCGCTTCATACCTTCAACGAGGGGCTTTTCACCTGCCAAAAAAAGTTTCGGCTGTGAGTTTTTTGTATTACGATTCACCCATTCGTTAAGCCACGAAAAGGTCTCTTCCTTTATACGCCTTTGTTTTTTTGATTCTTTTAGAGATATATAATCGCTTGAAGTTGTATTTCGTAAATATTCTGGGAATAAAATGGAATCAACTAATTTAAAAGAATCCTGACTTCCTATATAAAGATGAGCTGCCTCTTTTTCCAAACCTAGCAGTAAAAACTCTTGGTCAGTCTGAAGCCAACGAAGGAGCGGTTTTACATGAAAACTCGTTGCAACCTGACATGTTGACTCAACCTCAACGGGAATATTTAAGACCCTGAAAATATTTTTATTTCGGAATAGACCAATATTTCCCTTCATCTCTTTAAACAGTCTGGCATCAAGCAAAAGAGAGTCCAGAGGCTCCAAAAATTTATTTCTTGCATCAATCGACAGAACAGGATTCAGCCACTCATAGCACTGGCTGATCACGTCTATAAGTTGTTTTTTCAAATCTATGATGTCACCTCGGTTAACCAGATAAGCGGTCAGGTGAACACCATCTTCAGACTCTAAAAGTGGCTTTAAGGTCATTTTTTTTGAAGTTAACATATTTTTTCTCCGATAGTTGTTAATGAGCTTGTTTGTGCTCCACATGAACTACTTTACGGAATAATTATAAATTGTTAAAATAGATAAAAGATATTTTTTGTATTGCTAAAAACTATACAGTAAATGTGTCTCTTAATTTCGACGCAATTTGATTTTCAATTTTTCGTTGTGCCGTAACAAGAAAAAGCTCCTCGTACACCCCCTGAAGTTGACCGATCTCGATGAGTTCACCTCGCAAAACCTGTCCCGTAACGGTATGGCTTGCCGTTGGAATTAGGCCCAGTTCACTAACTGCCATTAGCTTTTTAACTGAGATGTCTTGGCTTTCAATAATGATGTTCAGCTCAATCTTATTCAGTTTTGCCCAGTGATCTAGATCCTGTCTTAGTTTACTATCATACGTTGGCAGGACCATTGGTGCACCCGAAACGGATTTGGGAAACCCTTTTCTAAGGCTTTTAAATTTCGGTGCTCCGAAAAACGCCACATTCTTTTTTATAATTGATTTTGGATACAAGCCTTTTCCATCAGAGCCAACTGGTATAAAGTTCGTGACCATCAAGTCCATACTGTGCGCAGTAAGTGCTCGTACCAGTTCGTCTGATTTTCCTTCAGAGAGAGTAATTTGGCAGGGCGAAATTCGAAAGGCGTGTTTTACCAGCTGAAGGACTATTTGTTTTGGTATGCTATCTAAGGCCCCAAGATGAAGGGAAGGCTTTAGCGGCTTTAGCCTATCATGAAGAACCTCGTACATCTCCGAACCCATTCTAAATATATTCTTTGAATAATCGAGTGCGACTTTTCCTTGTTCTGTTAAAACCAGCTTTTTATGGTGACGTTCAAAAAGCTGCACACCTATGACTTCTTCAAATTGCTTAAGTTGTGCGGACAAAGTCGGCTGACCAACTCGTAATTTAGTGGCCGCTTTTGAAACAGTGCCTTCTTCAGCAATTGTCTTAAAATAAAAAAGATGGTGATAGTTAATCCATGGATTATTCATAAAACCTCCAAATAAATAGTATCGTTTTAAACTATGCTATACAAGTTTTTTATCTATTTGAGATATGCTATTTATTGATCGATAATAAGCATACATAAGGAGAACTTTTTTAATGATACTTTTTCCGTTTTACGACTATTGGTGGCTTTACGCAGGATTCACAGCTTTTGTGATGGTAGTCCTGGCTCTGGACTTGGGAGTATTCCACAAAAAAGCCCATGAAGTTAGATTTAAAGAAGCTTCTGTTTGGACCACCATTTGGATTGGCTTAGCTCTTGTTTTCAACTACTTGTTTTATCTCTACGCACATTACCGCTTCTCAACACACGAAAGATACACTTCAATCCCAGGTTTTGATGCCGGTGAACAAGCAAAGACATCTGCGCTTGAATTTTTAACTGGATTCGTTATCGAGAAGTCTCTGGCTATAGACAACATCTTCATTTTTGCTGTCGTGTTTGCTTATTTTGGCATTCCAAAAATGTACCAACACAGAGTTTTGTTCTGGGGAATTCTAGGAGCATTAGTCTTCAGGGCTATTTTTATCGCCATGGGTTCAGTACTAATGGAGTACCATTGGGTCGTTGTGTTCTTTGGAGCTTTGCTCATTTTAACTGGGGCTAAAATGTTTTTTGCTGGAACAAAACCCCAGAGCATCGAAAACAATTTTATAGTCAAACTGCTTAAAAAAATCCTTCGGATTCATCCACAAATCGAAGGTCAAAATTTCTTCTTTAAAAAAGGTGGACTGACTTATGTTACTCCACTTTTTTTGGCTCTCTTTTTTCTTGAGATCAGTGATATTATTTTTGCGGTAGATTCGGTGCCTGCCATTTTTGCTTTGACCAAAGAACCATTAATTGTTTTTACATCAAACATATTTGCAATTCTAGGGCTCCGCTCTATGTATTTTATGCTTGCAGGTGTGATGGACCGTTTTATTCACATAAAATATGGACTGGCTTCAGTTTTGATTTTCGTCGGTCTTAAGATGGTGTGGCTAAATGAAGCCTTTGGTGGGAAATTCCCTATCAGTTGGTCGCTTGGAATCATAGCTGGCCTAATTGGTTCGTCTATTTTGGTTTCGATTTTTATTGATCGGAGAAAGCAAGTACGCATGTCTTCGAATACCGTATGAAAAAAAGCATAAATTAAACTTAATTAAAAGGGAGAAAAAGAAATGAAATGTCCAAACTGTAAAGACCACAATTTAGTGATAGCAGAGAGGAAAGGGATCGAAATTGACCATTGCCCTGAGTGTCGAGGCATTTGGCTTGACCGCGGAGAGCTCGATAAAATTTTAGAAAAGTCTAAACATGAAGAAAATAATGATCGACAAGACTATTCTGGACGCCAGTCGCCACCAGACTATTATCAAAGGCCATACAAAAAGCGTAAGTCTTTTTTAGAAGAAATTTTTGACTAGAAAGAATTAATAGTAAGTTTAAGTAATGCTTTGAATTAAAAACAGACTTAAAAAAGGAGATTCTCAAATGAAAATAATGAAACGAGTTTTTTTATTTGTCGCAACGAACATACTCATCATTGCAACCTTATCGATAGTGATGTCCGTTTTTGGCATTCAACCCTATTTGGAGGCAAAGGGTATTAACTATCAAGCATTGCTGATTTTTTGTTTGTTATGGGGCTTCGGTGGAGCATTCATTTCACTCGCGCTGTCGCGAATTATGGCAAAATGGATGATGGGTGTTAAAGTCATCGATCCGCAAACGAATGACCCCGAGTTTAAAAACCTAGTTCAGAAAGTTCATGCTTTTGCGAGGAAGGCCGAAATAGAAAAGATGCCGGAGGTTGGATACTATGAGGCTGAAGACCTAAATGCTTTTGCCACTGGTCCAACAAAGAATCGGGCACTAGTCGCCGTTTCCACGGGACTTCTTCGCAACATGAGTGAATCTGAGCTGGATGGGGTCTTAGCGCACGAAGTTGCACATATTGCAAATGGCGATATGGTTACCATGACACTTATTCAAGGTGTCGTAAACACCTTTGTCATGTTCCTTGCTCGAGTCGTCGGTTTTTTTGCCAGCCAATTTGCTTCGGAAGATAAACGGAATATCGTTCAGTTTGCTGTGGTCATCGCACTTGAAATCGGTCTTGGAATTTTAGGAATGATTGTGGTTGCTTTTTTCTCCCGCAGGCGAGAATACCGAGCCGATACCGGCGGTGCCCAACTTGCGACTTCAGACAAAATGATTTCAGCACTTAAAAGATTGAAAATGAATAGTCATTTACCTCAAACAGACGACCAGCCAGCTATAGCCTCCTTAAAAATCTCCGGAAAAGCTGGTAGGATTTTGAAATTGTTTTCGACCCATCCCGACTTGGATGACCGCATTCAGAATCTGAAGATGAATCAGCATCTATCCTCTATCTAGAGGCGTTAATATTCATGAGAAGGCGCCGTTTGGCGTGATGTCATTCGTAGAATTTTTTATTTTAGCGCTATCATGTTAGTATACTTTGTGAAACTCTTGCAATAAAGGATTTATGTCGGAGCAACCCCAAAAAAAGAATCATCAATTACTTCTCACTTTGGGAGCATTAGGAGTCGTGTACGGAGATATAGGTACAAGTCCTCTTTATGCGCTTAAAGAAGCATTTCATCACTCGCAACTGGCGCCAAATCCAGTAAATATTTTTGGAATCATTTCATTGGTATTTTGGTCTTTGATCATTGTTATATCTCTAAAGTATTTAGTTTTTGTTTTGCGGGCAGATGATGAAGGTGAAGGTGGAATTCTAGCTTTAACGTCGCTGATTAAATCCATAAAGGAAAATAAACTTAATCAAACCACAAAACTTATCTTAACTTTACTTGGTGTCTTTGGAGCCGCATTTTTATATGGTGATGGTATCATTACACCAGCCATTTCTATATTAAGTGCAGTAGAAGGTCTTGGAGTGATTACGCCTTTATTTCTGCCGTATGTTATTCCAATTACAGTTTTGATTCTAGTCCTTCTTTTTTCTTTTCAACGGCATGGCACGGGGACGGTAGGTAGAATATTTGGCCCAGTCACTTTGATTTGGTTTTTAGTTATAGGTTTTATTGGTGTATTCAATGTCATACAAAATTCTGAAATTCTAAAAGCAGTAAATCCCTTCTTTGCCTATCAATTTTTTATGGTAAATTCTTTTCATGGTTTTATAGTTATAGGATCAGTGTTTTTGGTAGTGACCGGCGGCGAGGCTCTTTATTCAGACCTAGGCCACTTTGGTATCAAACCTATTCGTAAAGCTTGGTTTGCTATTGTATTGCCTTGCCTACTATTGAATTATTTTGGACAAGGAGCCTTTTTATTATCGCACCCTGAAGGAGTTAGCAATCCATTTTTTTCAATGGCACCAACGTGGTCGCTGTATCCTTTAGTGATTCTTGCGACCTTGGCTTCGACTATTGCATCACAAGCCCTTATAACTGGTGTCTTTTCAATTTCTATGCAGGCAGTACAGCAAGGCTACCTACCAAGACTTTTAATTTCACATACTTCCGAAAAAGAATTCGGGCAAATCTACATTAAAAACATGAACTATCTATTGATGTTCGGCTGCATATTTTTAGTGCTTGCATTTAAAACTTCTGGAAACCTTGCTGCCGCCTATGGAATTTCGGTGACCTTTACGATGATAATCACAACTTTGCTATTTTATGCCGTTGCCGTTTACCGATGGGGATGGAATGTCTACTTAACATTCCTCCTTTGTTTTCTTTTTTCAGTCATTGACCTTGCATTCCTTGGTGCAAATCTACTTAAGTTTTTCGCTGGCGGTTGGTTTCCTTTTGCTGTTGGTATTGCCGGATTCATTCTAATGACAACCTGGAGACGCGGCCGCGAAATTTTGAACGCAATACTTTTCAAAAAGCATGTTTCCCTTGAAGAACTCATTGAACGAATCGAATCAGATAAAATTCACCGTACCAATGGGACAGGCATTTTTATGAATCGAAAGCTTTCAGAGGCTCCGCTTGCAATTGTAAATGTTGTTGAGCATTTCAAATCGATTCACAAACATCTTATTTTTATTACGGTTGAAATCACCAGTAAACCATTACAAAATTCAAATCAGCGCTATGAAATAATTGATATCGCCAGCGGCTGCTATCAGTTACTAATTAGGTATGGCTATCTAGAGGTACCAAACATCTCTGCTGTACTTGATATAATAAAAGAATATAATCCTATCTTCGATAAAGAAACTGCGACATTTTTTATTGGCCGAGAAAATATATTTGCGACTGAACTACCCGGAATGGCTTTGTGGCGCGAAAAATTATTTTCATTTATGTTTAGAAATGAAATGCCCGCAACAAATTACTTTGAATTGCCAAAAAA
>JAYSSX010000126.1:0-5638 GCA_043720315.1 Pseudobdellovibrionaceae bacterium
TATTTGGATAAATTATTTTTGGAGGTAAGAACATTGCTGGAAAGCCTTTGGTCAACGCAATAACTGCTTGGTTTTCATTCGCATCGGGTCCGCAAACCATTTGATTGATAAAATAATCAGAAGGTCTATCTAACGGAACCGACCATTGGGATTTAGGGAATTCCACAGCTTTTAATACAGTGTTATAAGCCGGAGCAATTTCTAAACTATACATAAAACCGCGGCCCTTTTCTAAAAGAGGTGTCCAAGGTCCCAACATTTCTTTGATAGTAAAAATATAGTTAGTAATCTGCCCATTAGTATTTACCGGCGAAAGTTCGCGCAGAGTCTTTTCTATTAGGAAATACCCTTTGGCCTTTTCATCGAAATCGTCAGCCCTTAGGTAGTCTCTTAACTTGGCAAAAAACTCTAACTTACTTGGATAAGAACGCAGCACACGCTCGGATATATTGCCTTTTTTAAGCAGTTCATCGATGTAATCTGCAACTTCTGTAAGGGTCGTTTCTTGATGTCTTTCTGCGATTCCTGGATCGGTAACAAATCGGTCATCTTCTTTGGCAAATGCCTTTTGGTTTACTCCAAACAGCGGATAAGTTCTCTCTAATCGGTTTTTGGATTCTCCATATTTTACGTTTTTTAACTCTAACATAAAAGTTTTATAGAAAGTTTCGGAAGCATTATACACTCCGACCAATTGTTGCAGATACATACTCCAACTGTTGTAGGCATCAGTAGTTTTTGTTAAATTAAATTTTCTAAAATCTGACATCTTTTCTGAAAAATTTTTCATGTAAAAGATGGTGCTATTACAATTTTCTTTTTTATATTTTTCACACTCAAAGGAACCAGTTAAATTTTCCCATTTATTTCCCTTGGCGATCAGAACTTGTTTTAATAAATCATTGGCAGCGTTATTCGCCCTATTGCCATCAACGGCGTTTTTCCAGACCCCGCTTACAAAATGTTCCATATGTGTTTGGAGTTCTGTAAATCCAATAACGTTTAAGGTTTGATTTGCTAACCAAGTCATTCCCTTTAGTTGAAAGCCACCGCCGACGATTAATGCAAGTCTCCACATTCCAAACTTCTTGATTTTTTGCGCCATTTTGGCCGTGTATTTTCCCATCACATAAGCTGTCATTAACATCGCCGTTAAATGGGGAATTGAATCAATCACTCGTTTTTGTAAAACATGCATGTTAAATGCATCCTCACAGGGATCCTCAGAATTTGTATGAGTTTTCCAGTCGGGTTTACCTACCATTTTCATGGCGCAAGCTGTGGTATTTGGATCCGTTAGAAATTCTGATAGAAAAGTTTGCGCATAAAACCCAGCACTCATTGCTAAAAAGGGAATATACTTTTGAAACTTGGGATTTTTTAACCAAACGTTCAACATTTGTGCTGAAGCCCCTTGGGTTGCCAAAAACATATATAAACCGGTAAGTCCAACTAATGACATTTGAGACATATGGTGCTGGATCATTGCAGCCGGATTTACATTATTTCCGCTAGCATCGTTGGCAAATAAGTGAAGCGCCGTTAAGATTCCAATACCTATGTAAAATACGCCGGCTTGTCCCGGCATTTCGTAATAGGCATGAATCGCATTCTTCTTTGTAACATCGATGATTGAATTTGCTTGTTTTTTACTGCGATCCATATCTTCTTGAGACTTCTTTTCCAACGCATTGGACGCAATTTTAGCCAAGGCCGTTGCCATTTTGCGGGGAGAGAATTTTTTTAATTCTTCGTTAGAAACTTGTTCAATAAATAGGTCTACAGATTCACCATTTTCAAAGGCAACAGTCGCCGTTTCGTTATTAATATTAACGGCGGTTGGAATTAAAGCGGCCGCGGCACCAACATTTTGCTGCTGCGTTTGCTGATCGTCCTTTTTTCCATTAGCCGCATAAACAAAACCTACCTGATTTAATGTATGGCCAAAGCTGATTGAAAGTACGAGTAAAAGACTGATCCACTTCATAAGTCTTTGAAAAGCAAAAGAATCGCCATGTGTTTGGTTTTAGATCGTTTTTATTGGTTATTAAGGCAGAACTAGGCCTTCTGGAGCTTTCAGGCCAAATGTGCCATTTATTGATTATTGATATCTAAAAATTAGACACTGTCTCAGATTGAGATTTTAGACCCAAGTCTTCGGCTAGGATCTGTCCAATGACGGAGGTGGCGGCAGCCGAGGGGTGGTTTAAAATATAGGGGTCTTTATCAACCAAAGTACCTAGGTTTACCGTTGAGTAATCAAGATATTCAATTTCGTACTTTTCCAAATAGGGAATAATGTTCTGGGAAAACTTTCCAAATTCAAAAAAGAACATTACAACAAATCTGTTTTTGGCACCAAATTTTTTATGATACTCCTTTTTAATTTCATTTAAAATTTCAGCTAATTTTTGGAAGTCGGCTTCTTTGGGAATTGGCCACATAAATTTAAGCCATTTTAAAACGTAAGATTTTGCGGCTATGTTGCTTAACAAAACTCTAACTGGAAAAGCTTGGGACCAAGTTCTTTCGGCTACCCACTGGCCTGCTGAATTTTTTTCGGTCAAAGGCCGAGCCTTAATCCACTTTGCAACCAGGCGATAGTCGCCAACTGTTCGTAAAATTTGGCCATCGATGAAAGTATAAACCGCAATACCGTTTTTTTCAGGAATTTTTTCTAAAAAATCTGCGCGTGTTATTGCAGCCAAAGTTTCATCAGGAGAACCTCCCGATAGACCTAGGTTATAGGCTTTATAATCTTTGGCAGAATTTTTTGCTGTATTATAGGGAATGGTTTCATATTGATCAATGCCTTCTCCGAAAGTATAGGAACATCCCATAAAGATGAGGTGGCGGCTTTTGAAAATAGAAGTTTGCAATTCAGGAGTAAGTCTTCTACCCACTTCATCGGTTTGAAGTTTGATTTTGTAAACGGGTTCACCACGGGTTTTCCATTTTGCGATAGCTTCCATTTGAATATTAGGTTGATTTATTTGTAGGCCATTTTTCATGTGGGATGGCAGCCAAGTTTGGCCTAAATTAAATAGGGTAATATCAACGATGTTCAGTTTATTTGCGTATTTAACATGTGAATCAACATTCGATTTAATTTTAAATCGCATTTCTGACGTCGGTGATTTTGACTCCAATTTTGGAGATGAGGCTATAAAGGGAAGAGGAATTTGAAATTTTAGTAACAAGAAGCCAGTCAATTCAGCAAGACCTAAACCAAATGCAAAGATGACTACTGAAAAAAATAAACCAAGAATGTAAAAACCTAATTTTTTAGATTTCATTTCTTGGTCTATTGTATCTTCAATTTGGCTATTATAGAAAAAATATTATTTATTTTTCAATAGTTAATTTTTTAACAACGATATCTTCAATGGGTTTATCACCAGGACTGGTTTTAGCCTTGGAAATGTCATAAACCACATCCATACCTTCAGTAACTTCTCCAAATATGGCATGTTTGCCATCTAACCAAGGAGTTGCTGCAGTAGTTACGAAGAACTGACTTCCATTTGTATTTGGACCAGCATTTGCCATCGATAAATATCCTGGCTTATCATGTTTTAAACCTGGACCGAATTCATCGGCAAATTTATAACCTGGGCCACCAGTTCCTGTACCTAATGGACATCCACCTTGAATCATGAAATTAGGAATTACGCGGTGAAACTTTAAACCGTCATAAAATGGACGTTTTACTTTTTTACCTGTTTTAGGATCTTCAAATTCTTTTGTTCCAGTTGCTAAACCAACAAAGTTTTCAACTGTTTTTGGAGCTTTGTCCGCAAATAACTTTACTTTAAAAGTGCCTTTGTTTGTTTCAAATATAGCTATCATGTCTCCACCTTTTTTATCTGACTTTTTTGTTTTATTTTTTTTAGTTTCTTCTTTTGCTGGTGCGGCTTTATCTTCCACTTTTTCGGCGATCTTTTCAGTCTCTTTTGCCGCACTGTCTTCAGCCTTAGCGTTAAGGCCAAATGCGATCAAAAGTAGTGCAAAAAAATAAACTAATATAGTTGTTCTAACATTCTTAGCGTTCATTGTTTTCCCCTTAACTCGAAAGCTCTTTTAATTAGTTCTACCCCTCTGGAGGGTCAACTCTTTTCGCTTGCCGGCATGAGTCTATTCAATGTTAATAGACCATTTCGGTTTAAAGTAGTTCGCCGTGTCTTGAGTGACTCTTCGCTCCTCAGTACCATCTAAATTAGAAATGAAAATCTGGTTACTGCCGGATCGGTTCGACGTATACATTAATAGTCTTCCATCAGGCGAAAATACCGGGTCTTCATTGTTTGCCCATTTGCCACTGGCCTTTTTAATCGAAGTAATTCGAACCATATTGCTACCATCGCTGTTCATCACAAAAACATCAAAGTGATCATCACTCCATCCCGAGAACGCAATTTTGCTTCCGTCCGGAGACCAAGATGGTGTCGAGTTGTACTTACCTGCGAAAGTCATTCGTTTTGCATTGGAGCCGTCTGCATTCATCACATAAATCATTGGTTGTCCGCTGCGATCTGATGAAAACGCTATCTTTTTATTGTCGCTACTTGCCGCAGGTTCCACATTCATGGCGCCTCTTGGGCCTGTTGTTAGTCGCGAAACTAAATTTCCATCATAGGACATTTTGTAAATATCGGGACTTCCATTTTGTGAAAGTGTTAAGTAAACATGCTTGTTGTCCGGAGCAAAATTAGAACCTGAATTTAAACCCTGGCGGTAAGAAACCAACCATCGTTTGCCAGTAAGTAATTCGTAAATAAACATGTCGGCATTTCTAGTTTTGGTTTTAGATCTTTGAACAAAGGCGGTGTAAGCCACTTTCGTTCCATCAGGTGACCAAGATGGAGACAAGGTGACTGAACGGTGGTTAGTGATCTTTTCAACATTCGAACCATCCCAATCCATAATATAAACTTCACGGAATCCGCCTCCATTACGATCGCTAGAAACTGCGATTCTAGACAAAAACATTCCCTTAGTTCCAGATAAGGCTTCTAAAATGTCATTGGCAAAAGTATGGGCAATTCTTCGGGTCGCAGCAACTGGGCCTTTATAGTTTTTTCCTAAAATCAATTTACTTTGATTCACGTGGTAAGTCATCGTGTTGACCGTAATCATATCGCCGATAATTGAAAACTGGGCCCGAATTAAAAATTCAGCACCGATCTGTTTCCATGTCTCAAATTTGAAACCATTGGGGTCAACTGGAGCTGGCCGAATTCCCAATTTTGTAGTGTCTTCCAAAAATGAAGTTTGTGGAATAAATGAAAAATAGTTTGAGATAATTAAATCATTTTGAATCACTCGAAAAAGTTCGGCACCTACGGATTGATACTGTGTAGCCGCAGCCGGATTTCCTACAAATTGTAGTGGTGGCAAAGCAATTAAACTTTTTTTAGTTTGGGCTTCGCCAACTTTGATATAAATTTGCGATTGTGCACTTTCTTGGACAACTTGCCCTGAAACTTCCTGCGCAATTGCAGTTTGTAAACACAAGCCCACATATATCGCCGTTAAGATAGACATTACTTTTTTCATTGAACACCTCTTTTAATCATTCTGGAAATCCAAAAAGAATTCCCTCTACACTCATGATCTGTACAAACTTTTCAGGAGGAGC
>JAYSSX010000127.1:0-2367 GCA_043720315.1 Pseudobdellovibrionaceae bacterium
TAATTGGTTAACCAGCGAAATTACAAGAGGATCGTTTTTAAAATGAGTAATGATCTGATCTAAATAAGGTTCATCGATGGCTGTGCCGGTTAAAATAACTGGATGCTTAAATTTTAAAATCTCAATCAGTTCGATGTATTTTTTCTGTGGCCAGTTTAGGGCGGAACCAAACATTCCGGCATGCACAACGTAATAACCGACTTCGGTTAACTTTAACTGTCCCATTTTGTGTTTAAGCGCTTCTGAAATTCCAGTATCAGCGAAAAAATGTTGAGTATTTATTTTCGCTCGGACATCTTTAAAAATTTCTACCCTACGAGGTTTCGGCAAATCCAAAAACACCGAAAGCATTTCCAGGTTGTATTCCAGTTCGTGTTTTTCAGAAAGGCTACGTTTTTGACGTATGCCCTTGTTAAAAAAGAAAAATGAAGACCACTGGCTGTAACGACCAAAGCGAGTCGATATTCCTGCCATCAATGCCGCTAGGCTGATCCACCAAACTCCGTAAAACTGCAAGAGCCCGTCGAATTTTTCCGCCTTAAAAAAGTGAAACAACTTCCAGAACGAGTCTTTGGGTTTCTCTAGGTCAATGGAAAAATATCGTCTAACAGGTAAGCACAGCTTAAATAGGCTTTCCGTTTTATTATTAATAATCCAGGTAATGTCGCTGCCTTTAAGCTCAGGAATTTGATCGACAGGTAGGTTTAATAACAAATCGCCAATTTTATCGGCTCTTACAAAAGCAAACTTTTTCATAAATTCTGATTGGCTCCTAGGGGTTAGAAATCAAAATCTGCTTAAAATTTAATTTTGCATTTTTTATTCGTGAAATTAATGTTTTTTCAATTTGGGGATAAAGAGGAGCACATTTTTTAGTTCCCAATATTTGCAATGGCACCCATTCAACATCAATTTGATTTTTGTCGGGCTTTTTTGGAAATTTGGCTTTAGAATTGGATTCTAAGCCGCACAAAAAGACCATTCCCATTTTATGCTTTTTTCCAAATTTTGGCGAACGACCAGACGGAGTGTATTCCCAACACATTAACAATTTTTTGGGAATGACCTTTACTCCGGCCTCTTCTTTGGCTTCGCGTTTTAAAGCGGTAAGAATGGGCTCGCATTCGTCTACTCCACCGCCTGGCAAATTATAATGAATACCATCCTTATCTTTGAATTTGATAAGTAGTATTTTTCCGCTTTTAACAACGCAGGCACTAACCGTGACTCTCATTATTGGTAAGACTCAAGCGGAGGACAACTACACATGATGTTTTTATCGCCGTAAGCATTATCTACGCGGTTTACCGATGCCCAAAATTTATTTTGTCGTAACCAAAGTAATGGGTAAGCAGCTTGTTCGCGAGTGTAGGAGTGTTTCCAATCACTCGTCGAAACATCTAGTAAAGTATGCGGTGAATTCACCAAAGGATTATCTTCCAACGACCAAGTTTTATTCCCGACCATATCAATTTCTTTTTTAATCTGAATCATGGCTTCAATAAATCGATCTAGTTCGGCCTTAGATTCGGACTCGGTAGGTTCCACCATTAATGTACCCGGTACGGGGAATGACATTGTTGGAGCATGGAATCCATAGTCAATCAGACGTTTGGCGATGTCAGTAACATCGATTCCTGTCGCAGTTTTAATGGGACGAGTATCTAAGATACATTCATGCGCCACTAAATTTGAAGTCCCTTTGTAAAGAACTGGATAGTAAGGACTTAATTTTTTAGCAATGTAGTTAGCATTGAGAATGGCCACTTCAGTCGCATATTTGATTCCTACCGTACCCATCATTGTGATGTAACTCCAACTGATTGGCAGGATACTAGCGCTTCCCCATGGGGCTGACGTAGTTGCCGTGATTGCATTTTTTGGATTGTGTTCAGGGGTCGAGATATGTCCGGGTAAAAAATCTTTCAAATGGGCAGCGACGCCAATGGGACCAACTCCTGGTCCACCCCCACCGTGGGGAATACTAAATGTTTTATGCAAATTCATATGCATAACGTCTGGCCCAAACTCACCGGGTCTACAAATTCCCACTAGGGCATTAAAGTTAGCGCCGTCCATGTAAACTTGTCCACCATTGTCATGAATGATTTTGCAGATTTCAACAATAGATGCTTCGAACACACCATGAGTTGATGGATAAGTGATCATTAAACAAGATAATTGATCTTTGTGTAAAAGGGCTTTCTCTTTTAAATCATTAAGGTCAACGTTACCTTCGCTATCACAAGCTGTAACAACCACTTTCATGCTGGCCATTGCCGCACTTGCGGGATTGGTTCCATGGGCTGAACTAGGAATCAAACAAATGTTTCTTTGCGATTGATTTCGTGAAGCATGATATTTTCT
>JAYSSX010000128.1:0-5057 GCA_043720315.1 Pseudobdellovibrionaceae bacterium
TTTCCCGATTCTGTTGGATACTCCTTATCGGACCAAGCTAAAACTTTTACTTCGTCAATTTTACCTTTTTTGCTAGCTTCCGAAATCGCTGCTCTGATCTCAACTTTTTGAGCCTCCGATAAACCAGTTGCACTTTTTTCAAATGTAACTTCTTTAACTTGATCAGCGCCTAAACGATCAGCGGCATCTTTAGTTGTTGTCCATGCATTTGCATGGATTGCCAACAGAAGACCAGCAAGGAATAATAGGATCTTTTTCATAATTATGCTCCTTCACCTACGGCAGGTAGGTCGATCTCTTTCCTGTAGCCAGCGATATGATAAAGCTGATTACGGCTAATGCTAAAAAGACTCCCAAAAGTAATTTTCCGATTTCCATTGAAACTCCTGCGAAACCTGTAGCACCAAAAACGATAGCAAGTAGAGCGATCACGAAAAATACGATAGCTGCTCTTAACATAAAGTCCTCCTTAAAAAATGGTTTGTTATTATTTTCTTAACTAATCTGCCTGACTACATTTGCAATCGAAATACCAAATCTAACTTGAATTAAAACCGCCTCAGCGATTAGCCCGGGGCAGTTTTCCCGATATGCACGTTAAACCAGTTTCAATTCCCAAAATTGCCCCAACGTAATTTTCGGATAAAAAAAAGCCCTATTAAGGGATGCGCTTAACAGGGCCTACAAAGCCTGACTATTGCGGGTCAGTGTTTATTATTAATACCAATATTTTAATACGCCAGTTAATGAGAAGGTATCAACCTCGTCATCGGCGACTATGGCATATCGAGAATTCATTCCTAGGGTAAAGGTTTTTCCGTCTTCTTGTTTCAAAGGTATGTCGAATCCAATGAGTGGAGCGACGGCCGCTGAAGTTCCGTCAGACTTAAAAACACCGCCCAAACCCAAACCTACATAACTGTTTTTAATTAAAGGTTGAGTTCCACCGAAGTTATACGTTCCTTTTAGCCAAAGAGTATTTCTATCAGCTACTTTTTCTGTATCATCAATGCGTGAATGGATAAATTCTGCCCCTAATCCGTAAGGAATATAGGGCTGGTAGCCAATATCAATACCCACTTCCGAGGCACCGACTCCGCTACGTTCGGGTAGCGCTGCTCCTAAAAGCACACCAAAGTGAGGTTTCCATTCGCTGGATTCAGCCACGGGACGAGGTTGAGGTAATACCGATTGTTTTGCCTGATCAGCAGAAAATGCTGAAACAGAAAAAATCAAAGTTGAAACAAATGCGCCTACATATTTATTCATAATTTTTCCTTTGTTATGATTGTTTAGTGTTGTTTATTAGGAATGGAAACCGAGCTGCTATCTTGCTGACCTACGGTCACTAACAGATCAGCAAGTTCGGTCGCATGTTCTTCCTCATCAGCCAAAATGCGCTCTAACATTCTTCTTGTTGTCGTATCCGCAGAAAACCAATCGATCATTTGACGGTAAACTTCTATCGCAATTCGCTCGGCAACTAAGTCTTCGCGAATCATCGTTATCAAATCACCATTAGTTCCATATTCCGTTGCCGAACGCGCACTGATTGTTGCGGGATTCATATCAGGGTCACCACCCAGTTGATCAATCCGTTCAGCCAATTCAATCATATGCTTTTCTTCGCTTTCAGCATGTTCTTTAAATTCAGCAGCTACTTGAGGATAATTAATTCCTTTAGCTACAATTTGATGATGGCGATAACGGAGAACACATAAAATTTCGCTAGCCAAAGCTTCATTTAAAATTTTGCAAGCCTGTTTCACATCCAATGGATAATCTACGGTGACGGCACCTTCAGATAAAGAATTTTGAGCCTCTTTACGAATCTCATTTATATTAAATACAGAACTATAAGTTACGGTTTCACCTAGAAGTGAGTCCATTAATACCCCTTTTGTTTTTCTTATTGTTAGAAAGCAAGGCAAGTGCCATAAGAAAATTGCATGAGAGTTATCAGGAATCATCTAGAAAGGACGTCTGAAGAAATTTGACTCATACCATCTTCTGGCCAGGTTAACTGTAGATTATTGCCACGGTCGCAAATTCTAACCTTTGTGTGATTGCAGGAGAATTTTTTCAGTCAATTGCTGCTGATTAATGTGCTTCGAAGGAAAATCAACTCAACCGAACTTGCCCTTAAAGTTTTTAATTCATCACGCGCAATTCTTCTGTTTGGTTTTGAATTTCTTTCTTATTACTGCACTCAATACACTTAATTTAAGCAGTCAAAATAATTAAGTTTATTTTTACTTTTTTTTGGGGCAAAAAATCTCTAAATCGGACGTCAGATCTCATCTCTTAGGCCCTAATATTGCTTCTATATAAGTACAATCTTACGTAAAAAGTTTAGACACAGCCAAAGGAGCCTTATGAAAAAAATTAAACATGCCACGCCCAAAATTAGTAAAGAAGTGAAGCCGCAAGTTTCGTTTTCAAAAGTTTTAAATATTCGAAAAAGAGTGAATACCAAAGATGAAATTGATACTTGGGAAAATGATGGTGGAAACCTAAATGCCAAAGGAGAGACTTTTGAAATTATAGATGGAAAGGTCTGCGATACACCTATTAAAGTTATGAATGCCAAAATTAAGAAGTTCATTAAGAATGAAGCGACGCCTAATAAAGCGGAGAATTCATCTTTTACGAAAAACTAGATTACAAATAGGTGGCAGGATGCCGCCCTATTTTTTTATATGGTACAAACACAAAAAGCCCAAACAGTTAAATGTTTAGGCTTTTCATTTTCAAGGCATTGAACCAGTTATAGTTCGATGGGAAATCCCAAAGTTAATAAATAGCCCTTGTTGGTTGCATCAATGTCACTTGTGTTATTCACATTCAGCGAACCGAACGACTCAACCTCTGTTGTGTCATATTTAAGATCTTGATATTCTAAGTTCAGACTTACCGCAGCTACATGTAAACCAGCGCCAACTCTCCAGCCTCTAGCATCTTTAAATTTCAAGTCAAAGCCTCGAGTGCCAGCTTCTGGATTGTTTTCACCACCCATTACGTATCCGCCTAACAACCGAATTCCAAACAATGGAGTTTGCAATCCAATTACTGGAGCAATGTTATAAGATTCTGCATTGGCATTACCGTAAGAAGAATCTTGCATTTGAGTTTTTGCATATCGTGCATCAACACCCAAAAGTAAAATTTCTGATACGTGACCACCAAGACGCAATCCCAAACCATAACCTTTTTCAGTTCCGGTTGTATCGTCACTAATTAGTGGAAGCTGAGATGTTTTTACACTTGAATCTGCTACCGACGCTGTTAACATGGGCTCGATGTAAAAGCCCCCTGGAGAAATTCGTGAACTTGTTTCTTCAGATTTTGTTGTTACGGTTTGCTCGCCAATTGCTGTATCTGTCGTCGTAGTAGTGTCCTGTGCCACGGCACCCTGGGAAAGCGCTAGAAAGCATAGCGCTCCCATTAATAAAATCTTTTTCATAATATTCTCCAATTCTTAGTCAATTAATTAAAATGTATTTGTCGCGTGTGGCGGCTCTTTAAAGAAAGGCTTAGATGTATAAGATTCTGCTTCAGTTTTAACTGGTGAAGAAACCGCTACATTTTTTGCGCCCGTCTCATCTAAAAGTTTTTTCGCTTTGTTTGCCCAGTCATCATCATCAACGTGAACAGAAATTAAAATTCCCCCATCCTTTACATATCCTTCATAAGCTTTAGCTTCGTATTCTGGAATTCCAAGGCCAATAAGTGCGCCACTCACGGCACCTACAGCTCCACCCAATCCAAGGCCGGCTAATGCCGCCATAATTGGTCCCGCAGCAATGAAGGGTCCCAAACCAGGAATCGCGATTGCGCCGATTCCGGCTAATAAACCCAATGTCCCGCCGACTACAGCTCCTGTGCCGGCGCCGGCAGCCGTGCCTTCAGGCGCTTTGGTGGCTTTGCTTGTGGCCAAAACGTCAGATGCTCCTGATTGTTGAGGTAGAAGTAATGAGATATCACTCATTCTAAAACCATTCATTTTTAAAACCGAAACACCGTGTTCAGCGACACCTCTGTCATTGTAAATTCCAAATACTGACTTGTTATCTTTATGCATATATTCTCCCTTTTTTATTTTAGTTGTAGAACAAATTATCGAATAACTTCCGTTTCATCGATAACCGTTGCTGTTCCAACAACAGTTTTTACCTTTTGCATGATTGCTTTTTGTTCGGTTTCACTTCTTACTGGGCCCTTTAAAGTCACTGCGCTTCCTACTGTAATAACTTTGATATTTTGTGCGTAAGTAGAGAATGTTTTATCTTTCATAATGGCCTGACGAATCTTCTGGGTCACCTCCATGCCCTGCTGAGACATGCTTTGTTGATCCGCAGTTAATTCACCGGCTTTTTGATCTCTTTGATTGATCGCTGTATTATCAGGATCAACGCTTGCAGTTACTTTTGAAAAAGAAAGTACCACTAAAAAGAGTACTGCTAACGTTTTCATAAAAATCTTCTTTCTATTGTGTGTTTCGCCAAATTGTTAACAGCAAGGTTGTTGCCAGCCTCTGTAACCGTTTATGTTACTGTACGCGACTAGCCCCGTAGAGACTTGCCCCAAAATTTTAGAAAAAAGCCTAAACTTCTACGCCTGTAGAAGTTTGCTACGAACTAAATTAATGAGTGGGCGAAATAGCGAGTGTTTCATTAAATTTGCACTTGGCCTACGTGTTGCAATGTTTACCAGCATACAGTTACATATATATAAACCAAGGGGGTTTTGTTATGCTTACTTCTACCGGACATCAGATTTCACCGTTCAATATCGATGGATTGCAACTTTTTAATAACTTTAAAAGATCTAAAAAAGTTTTAATGATCGAAGACAATCAAGACATAATCAATATGGTACGAACTATATTGCTAAAAAAATTCAATTGCAAAGTAGACGTCGCTGTCGATTCCTTTGAAGCAATGAATTTAATTAGCGAAAAATTCTATGACCTGATTATTTTAGATTGGCAACTGCCAGGATTAAACGGAAAAGAAACTTTGTTGCAAGCCGAAGAAGGGTTACGCCTAGAACCTTAT
>JAYSSX010000129.1:0-3353 GCA_043720315.1 Pseudobdellovibrionaceae bacterium
AAGGTGAGGCTGCAAATGTCTGAATGGATTTCAGTTACAATTTTTGAGGCTACTCCAGAAAATCCCAAAGAAACAGTCGGGAAATTAATATCGACGACATTTAAAAAACTTCATCTTCAAATTCAGAAGGCGGGACTTTCCTGGTCGCCGGCTAGCCTTATAGGTAACTACCGGGCTGACGAAAACTTTCGACTCGCAGATGTTGTTGCTTGTGACATTGACGAAGGTGTTACGCCGGAAGAAGCAGAAAAAAGAATGCGCGCACACGGCTATATGGCTTCGATAACTCTTTCCAAAAGTCATAACAAAATAAAGAACGAAGGCAAACCTTCTGAAAAACCAGCGGGCCCTAGACTCAGAATCGTTTTACCGCTAAATGAGGCTGCGCGCTCTTCAGCTGTTTACCTGGCGACGTTGATCAAATTAAGAAAGATATTTCCAGAACTTGATTCGACATGTTTAAATCCTAGCCGATTATTTTTTGCGTCCACAGGTGAAGGGAAGACAATTCTAATTGAAGATGGAAAACCCTTTCAAATTGTGAATACGTCCAGAGAATATGAGGATTTAAAAGCAACTTTGACGAAAAAAACGATTGATAAGAGAAATCTTTCGCAGTCACTCGATGTTCAAAGCTCATTGATTCAGCGCGGTCCTCCCGCGCATACGCAATGGTTTTTACAAAATGCACACACTGGGCTTGCCGGAGAATTCAATGCTGCGCTCAACAAGGCCGCTTACGAACTTTCGCGGTCAGGTTTTTCCAAAGATGTTGCACTTGAAATGCTTCAAAAGGCTGCGCCGCAATCCTTTGACTCCACTGATCTTTCCACATTTGAAAGCGGATATGCGGGCGGTCAAGAGAAAGGATTATATAAGGGAGTAGTGGTCGAAAACGGTGTGCCACAACCGCTTTTAAGCAAAGAACAAATGATTTTAGTCAGTTCGAAAAAACTGTTCGATGAGCTTTGGCCTGACCGATATGTAAGAATGATTGATCGAATGGGCTCAATCAGGACTTTTGAGGTCACATTTGAAAATACTTTGCGCACGATTTTCCAAGAAAAAATCATTTCCGATGCCGTGGTTGAACTTTCAAAACATGGTTTTCCAGTTAGCCCGAGAAAGACAGTTGATCTTGTTGGGTATTGGGCGTCTTTTTTAAAAGAAATTTCTGAAAATCAGCCGCTGATTTTATTTAAAAGCGATGAGCGGCTTTGCTTTAACCGAACTGATTTTGATCCAGCTCCAGGTCCCACGCCAAGATTTGATAATTTTATCTCTCGAATAAAAAACAGCGAAGAGCTAATGGCCTTTCTCTACTCGTTGTTTTTGCCGGAAAGTGATCGACAACAATATGTTTGGATTTGGGGCTCAGGTGGCGACGGAAAAGGTGCGCTTGCAAGATTTTTACGTCTAATTTTAGGTAGCGGATTTTGCACAGAGAGGGCACCAAGTACTCAGAATACTGATAAGCATTGGACCTCGGGACTTCTTGGCAAGCGGCTTGCCGTTTTTCCTGATACAAATGCAACAACTTTTGTACGCACCGACCTTTTTATGGAATTGACCGGTGGCGACCCAACAAAAATTGAAGAAAAATTTAAGCAATCATTTACAACCTTATTGAACGTAAAATTTTTATTTTTATCAAATTCAATACCGCAAATTTCCAATCAAAAATCGGATAAGCGTCGCGCAATAGTATGCCATATCTCTGAGCTTAAATCGGCGGTTGATCCCAATTATGAAAATGATCTTTTTCAAGAAAGAGCTGCAGTATTTCACAAATGTAAAATCGCTTACGAAAAATTAGTCGTCGGCAATGGGCCTATCAAGGTTGATCACGAATATTTGCGTGATGTCACGGACGACTACGAGTCACCTATAGAAGGCATTTTTAGACGTCATTTTAAAGTCAGTGAAGGCGGAAAACTTACTCCTGACCAGGTTCTTATAAAGGTTCAGTCTGATTTAAGGGAAGGCAACTTCAAGTTCAGTGATTTGAAAGCTTGGATGGAACGCTCACTTTCCGTCGTCATTTCTCGCAAGATTAAAGATGACAATATGAGATATTTTTATGGGATCACCTTATTGACGGATTTTGAAGATGCTAATACAGGGTTAAATTCATCAAATGAAGCGAATGAATATATTCCCCCATTTCGCGACCCCTCGTATGGTCAAAGTTCAAATTCTAAGGACGAGTTTGATTTTAACGATGATTTTGAGGGACTTGAGCAATGAATAATCCAGCCAACCACCCCAAAACCTTGTTAAAAGATAGAAAAAGTGAAGTTAAAGTTGTATTGAATGAGCCGGTCCCTTCAGCTTGGTTGGCTGGGGGGCAGACGTTCTTTGATAATCGAATATGGCTGGACACAAATGAAGCAGCGAATTTTCTGCGAATCACGGTCAACGCGCTAAGAATCAGAATTTGGCGCAAACAAGTGATCGCACATAAATTCGGAAATCGTCTTCGATTTAAACGTATAGATTTGGACAAGTACATGAGGCTCTACCGATAAAGGAGCTTTATGGCAATCCGGGAATATGAAGATGAAAATAAAAAGTATTATGCGATTTCATTAGCAATGCGTTCTTCGACTAACCGAGACATTCGCGTGCAGCGATACCGCACGGGAATACTCTCGCTAAAGGAAGCGCAAAAAATTGAAAATGAATTAAAAGAAGAAGCACGCAAAGAGATTTTAAAAAAAGAAAATCTTGGACGGTATTGGGGTGCCCTTGTCGACGAATGGGAACTGGTTTTGCGAGAAGGCTTTGGAAGCGCAAGATCACTCAGTAAAGACTCGCAACACGATTACGTTCACATATTGAGGACCTACACCAAATCATGGTGGAAGCTTCCTGCGGAGCATATCACTCCGGCGGATGTAAGGGATTCCTTATTCCAAATGGAACAACTGGGGCGCTCTCGTGCAAGGCAGAAGCGATTGAAAACCGCTATTGATGCCGTTTTCAGATGGGGAATGGAAAATAGACTTATTAAAAATGTCTTTCATTCCCCGTCAAAAGGGGTTCCGGTTTTTGGAAGCCGCGAAGAAAAACGACCCAAGATTTTGACTTTGAATCAAATCAAGTTGCTGCTCGAGAAAGCGAAGGAGCTAAAACACGCTTGGTATGAAGTTTGGGCCTTCGGATTTTTGACTGGCTGTAGGAGCGGTGAGATGTACGCACTCGAATGGGGCGACATTGATTTCACGGGTCGAAGACTTATGGTGAATAAATCTTATAATAAGCGAACTCGAAGCATCGGTCCGACAAAAAGTCGTTGTTGGCGCGAAGTTCCGATTAGCTCTGATCTTGAGCTACTATTAAAAGAGTTAAAG
>JAYSSX010000130.1:0-6878 GCA_043720315.1 Pseudobdellovibrionaceae bacterium
ATTTCTGAAACTTTCGCTCAACTTTACAATAAAGGGCTTTCGCTTAAGGATATATCACAGCAGACCGGAAAAGCCAAATCTGTCATTCGCGAGAATCTAACCCGCGCCGGAATAGAATTGCGCAGCAACGTAGCTGTACCGATTTCTAAGATGAAAGCCGAAGGTGGCAAGACCAATATTCGGCCCCCATACGGGTTTTGTTATTTCCAAGGTCAAATAGTACCCGATCAGAATGAGTATGAAAATCTGATGCTTGTCTATCGAATGTGGAAAGCAGACACCAACCCAAATAGAATTTCAGACCTTCTTAATGAGAAAAAGATTACACCGAGAATCGCGAAATTTTGGAATCGCAATTCTATCGTAAACATCATAACTAGATTTGAACAAAAACAAATTGTCCTTAAAGGAGGCCAACTTGAACTTCGATAAATTAACAAATTTCGCAATCGCGATTGCTTTAGCCGCAGCATTGGCAGGGAATTTAGATTCGTTCACTAAATGGGTCTATGTTGCGCGAGCTAAGCTTTTATATGAATCAAGAACTGAAACTTGGGGTAGCCCTGATTTTTTTTCCAAGCAACCAGTTAAAGGCACTGCAACAAGATAATTTAGAAAGGACCGCCGATTTTTAATTGGCAGCCCTTTCGATTTACCCAGCAATCTAGCTCAAAATGGTTTTTTTGAACGAAGACCTATATCTTCAGGATTGGCCACATAGATTAAATGATCAACCCATTTGCCAAATTCAAACCAATACCGTTTTTTGATTCCTTCTTTGCGCATACCAATGGCTTTTACCAAACGTATTGATTTTTTGTTATCCAAGTTGATGGCGGCTTCGAGACGATTTAGCTTGAGTTGGTTAAAACCTATTTTTAAACCTGCTTTTGCAGCTTCTTGGCCGTAGCCGTTTCCCCAATGTCGATTGTAAATAACATAACCAAAATTTGCAAACTGATGCGTGCTTCGCAAAAAAATATCAAAATCAATTGCGCCGACTAATCGACCCGTTTTCTTTTCAAAAACACCAAACCAATAACAGTCATCTTGTTTTGCATCTCGATTGTGCCCGTCTATTATTTTTTTCAATCGTCTTTTTGAACATTTTCGCATGGGTAGAGGCCCTTTGTCCCATCTATTTTGCGCAGGCAAACTATTTGTTACAATCTCTAACCAAACGGAGTAATCGCTTATTTTGAGTGGTCTCAAAATAAGTCTACGTGTGCGTACTTCTTTTCTTTTCATTAATTTCCTAAGTAAAATAGTTAAGGTCCAAAAATTGAACCAAAGTTAAACTTAGAACAGCGGAGCGCTAATCAGATTATATTTTTAATTAAGCTAACTTAGAGCGGAGGCTGTTCTTGCAAATAATTTTAGTTTCCATAGAGCCTCCTGTTAGTAATAGTTTGTTTGTATCGTGAATCTATAGCTGCTTTTTAAATATGTCAATTTGGCTAAAATTTACTATGCATTCCCTTCACACCATTCTCAAAAATTTAAGCCACACGCCAATTTTTATCGTTGAAGTTCTAACGGCAAAACATTGGGGAAACTAATTTAGCATTGTCTGTAGAAGTTTCGACTTGATCCAACATCACCGATATCCTGCTCAGATCAAGTCGGATAATTTGACTTTATGGAACTTCAATCCTGTGAAGGCGGAGGTCTTTGGGTTCGACGTTATTTTGTCCTTGGAACTGAACAAATTTATTGAGCCTTTAAATGCGCTGGGCCGCTCCGCAAATCTTTCTTTTTATTCACAAAATCAGACCTCTTCAGTATATTACTCCCATGATTGATCATATCGAAATTCCCGTTAGCGATTTAAAACTGAGCCTCAATTTTTACGAAAAAGCGTTTCTACCTTTGGGTTTTAAAGTTTCATTTGGTGAGGAGGGCAAGTTTTGGGCCTTTAATCTTGCAGGAAAAGGACTTTTCGAAATTTATCAAGCCAAAGGACCCTTCACAAAAATTCATGTGGCGTTTCGAGTGAAAACAAGAGATTCGGTCCATGAGTTTTATAACGCCGCAATTGCAGCGGGCGCTGAAGACAACGGTGCCCCTGGCCCAAGACCCAAATACACACCAAATTATTATGCCTGTTTTGTATTTGATCCAGACAAACATAACATCGAGACAGTTCATGACAAATGGGAAAACGAATAAAACCTCTCTAATTGTCGCTTCAAGTTTACGGATACTATGCTCTCACGACCAAGTTGGATCTAAAATAGAACAGAAGTACAACAAACCAAAAACTCCGTTTCAAAGAATAATGGAATCAGATGTGTATTCTGAGGATCAAAAATGAAATCTCGTGAAAATCTAAAAAACAATAAACTATTTCAAAATGGTGGATCATCACGGAAAACAGTGGGTACTATAACAGGAATTATTTAGATAAGTCGTCAGAAGAAAAATATGTGATTATAGAAACAACATGATTTTTACTATCTAAAAAAGCATTATTTTAATTTGATTTATCTCAACAAAATTGTTCTACTCACAATGTGATATTGTGGAAGATTATTTTTATTATATTCCTTTTTGTACGAATTTCTAACGCCGACTATCCTGCCGCGAAAAGGAATCAAGATCTCTGCAAAGAAACAGAAAATCAACCCTACAGATTGATTCCTAAAAATGAATTTTTTTGTGCGACGGCGGACGGAAACGTTTTTATCCGTGCCATTGGGGCTGAGGATTTTTACCACGGACTCGGTCACTGGACACAAGTGCGCACAGAAATTACGCCGAACCCGCATACCAAAATTAATACGCGATCGATTTTTTATTCGGGCTCCAGCAGCCAAGGCTATGCGCAACCCACCGGATTTTATACTTTGTTCAGTGTTTCAACAATACTGCCCGAAAAAATACTTGGCGCGACTTTTTCAGCACGAGTTATTGATCTGGATCGTCAGACCTATGGAGCTGGGCTGTTCGTCGACCAAAAAGAATCTATCGGTGGAATTTTTAAATTGGACTACAACACGTCTCAGTTCATGATCCGCCACGACAGCACCGGTTTATTTTTGATGAACGATGATGTCTGGAATTTAGAAACACGTTTTTTTGACAAGACTGTAGGTCTAGGGACTGTGATTTTCAACACTGGCGGACAAGGCGGTGCAACCTATGTTCGGAAGCCCTATCATTACCTTTTCGCCGCGATTGAGTATCAAAATTGGGATTTACAAACTGAAGTTGGAGAGCGTAACAAGCAATTTGCCGGGATGATCTCAGCAAAAAATAAATTTTCTTCGGGGCGGTTCAGTTTAACTTCAAAACTTCAGGCGCGTAGGTACAGCGCGGGCTTCGGCACAGAAATCACCGGATTAATAGAGAATCAATATGTGTCTTACGATCAATATGACAAACCCTTTGTAACACCAATGACGATTCTGCGTGAAAGCGATGACATCAGTGTGTATTCTGTGCATTTTGCCACGACCTACGAATTTAATTCCGTCCATCAAGTTCAACTAAATAATGAATTTGCGCAGTATGACTACAAAATTCTGCGCGATAAAATTTTAAATTTTTATCGCCTTGAATATATTTATAGCCCAATAGAAAATCGCAAAGAATCAATTGCATTTTTTGTGTCGAATAAAGTTCTATCGCAATCTCAAAGTTACTTCCGTCCACCCACCGGGGTCGCAGTAGGGCAAGACCCTTTATTTCGAGAATTGAATTTTTTGGGTATCGAAGGAAATTTCAGTTTTTAATAATCAACTTGCGCCATCGAACTGCGCTCTCAGTCTTTCGCATTGCCCAAGAATAAAAGAGGCTGCGGAGCACCACAGCGATCAGGAAAAGGACATGTGATTCCCTTTAGCTGTTGCTCGAAGGTTACACGCGCAGTTGCCAAGTTCTTAACTCCAAACTTTAAAGGATTCCGGTCACATGGCCCACAACCCTTTATTGGACCTACGAAGTTTAAGAGCTTCTGGAGGCCACCAAGTGACCCATTCATATTTTTTGAAATTGTGATGAATTTAGGATTGGAATTTACTTTATAGAGTAGTGACTTCACATTCCAGCCGTCAGGCAAAACCTAAGATTCTATTTCGACCAAGGAAAAATATCTATATTGATTTCAAAAATATCTTCTGATCCGGGTTTTCTTAAAAACAAACTTAGCCGCTTCAGGAAATCTTCTATTATAGGAATTGCTTCATCTAATTTTTCGCGGTCAAGCGAAACGGTCGAGAAATATCCTCGTTCACCTGGTAATGTTTTTTCAATCGCGATTTTGCTCGCCTTGTTATTTTGGAGGCGTCTAATTTTCATCAGCTCCAAAGGAAAATCATCAGACGTTCTAAATACAACTCGCTCTTGTTCCATATATTCATCATTTTTTTTAATCAAAACGCCTAATCGAACAAACTCTTCTAAGACACCAAAAACTTTTTCAGATTCAACTCCAAGTTTAGCAGAAATAGCATCGACTGTTTTATTTTTCGATCTCAACATTGCTAGAACATTAAAAAAGATTCGATCAGACATTATATGAAAATTATCAGGAGTTAAAATGATCTCCTTAAGCGGTATTGATGTTGGCTTTAACCGTTCTAGGCTTCGAGAATTATTAAAAGCATCATTAATGACCTTAACTTGTGATTCTTTGAAATTTAAAGTTTCCGCAAACTCTAGTGATTTTTTTGAAGAAATTTTTCTTTTTCCCCTCAGAATTTCAGATAGAGATGAACTAGACACACCTAATTTTTTGGCAAAAGCCCGTGTTGAAAATCTCGGATTGCGACCCTGCGCGTCGAAAAAGTACTGCTGTAACAGACCTCTAATTATTTGCTGCTCGTCCACGACCATAATGTGCTCCAAATCAAATGGATCATCTAGCTAACATCGTAAAACAGTAGGATATTTAGCGCTGGAGGATCCATGAATCTATTATCAGTTCTATTTTTGAGTTTGTCCATTTCGGTTTTTTGTTACGCCGATCAGGGCCTTGATGACGTAAGAAAATCATTTCAGCAAGATATGCAATCATATCTTTCCAATTTAGATATCGCAGCACAATTAAAACCACTCGAAACTAATTTGGGTAGCGAAATCTCGAAAACAGAATGTGAAGCTATTCAAGAAAAATCCAAAGCAGCCGAAAGTATTGATCCCTTCGTATTTATTTATGAGGGTGGAGCTTCAGAAGCTGCGATGTGTGGCGGTCGATATGGCTTTCAAAAAAACTTTATCGTCAAAAAAAGTGGTAAAACATCATTTGGAAAACAATATGATTTTATTGTCCAGACCAAAACCTCCAAAGAAGAGTCAAAAGAAATTGCATTCAGTAGCTACTACTTTAATTCTCTTTTTCAGATTGTGAATAATGAGTCGATATTTTTTAATTACTTGGGGGAGCTTCATAGCTACGAGGTTGCAACAAAGGATACTCGAGGTAGTTATTTTCAAAACTACTACGACAAATCAACAAGCTATCCACAAAAGAACATCGCGGGACGAACAGATATTCAAGTATGGGTTCCTTACGATGGTTCAGTTTCTCACTCTATATTAAGAAATAAAATTACTGACGAAAAAAATCCAAATCATACTGTCCAGACATTATTGCTATCAAGAACTGACGTTAAAGATTTTGATAGTTTTGCGCTGCCGATTACACATTCATGGTCAGACGGAGGGTTTTTTATTTATGAAGGCAAGTACTACAATGCTCCGAGCAACTACTCAACTTTATCAATCAAGTTTCAGGATGAGAAAGAGGTTTGTTCTTACGCCATGAATTTAAAAAATAAAAATTGGTCACAGTATCCTTCGGATAAGAATTTGTTTTATCAATGCTTTAATTTTTAAAACGAGAAATTCAGAATTTTATTAAGAGCCGCAGTCAATACGAGCGGCTTTTTTTTTGATTCCAGAATGTGTAGCGACTTTTAGGTAGTGCTTTTGGGCTCAGCCTTTATTCCGCCTATTCTTTATATCCTTAATAACTTGCGCCCAGCACCTTGAATCGTTCGAATTTAATGCCCTCCGGCCAACGGTCCCGGCGTAGATGATATTTCAACTCATGCTCTACACCTACTTCTGGGGTGTCGAGAGCAGCTTTAGGAAAAAGTATGGAGGCAATATATTCGTTATCTCTATTTACATAAATAACATACTGATCATTTAGTGGAGTGTTTGAAGGCCAAATATTGTCTTGCCAGTGGTAGGCCCGAGGCTAATTTAGTCGAACCAACCCAGTTATCTATAAGAAGAAAATACAGGGTTCAGTGGAAGAAAACAATACCGAACCCAGCCGAGCTGGCAAAACTTTACTGGGTTCAAGGATTAACACAGCTAGAAATAGCCAGGCGATATAAAATTCGTCGTGCTAGCGTTTCGGCTGCGGTTAAAAACTTCAAGCCAGCGGTTTGATTTAGGGGGCTCTTTTGGAAATCGTTAGATTTGTTTCATTGGTTGTCCAGCCTGGATTTGTCCTGGCAATGGCCGGACAACTTAAATTTTGTACGTTGGTGATGCTTGGCAAGGCTGCAGAGAAATCACAGACAGGGATTATGTCGTACTCTAAATTTAATCAAATGTTGTTTTCAGATCAGCTGAGCAAAAAACATAAATCTCTCAGATAAGTTTTATGAAGACGTTGAAATAATAACTAAGATCAAAACTTGACAAAAAAAATACAATGGGTTACATTGAGTTATGGTTATAACCTGGGACGAAAATAAAGCCAGTTCAAACATCGCCAAGCACGGAATCAGCTTCCAAGAAGCACAGACCGTTTTATTTGCGGCGGAATCTGTGACTATCGAAGACCGTGGCCACAGCGAGCCTCGATTTATCACTATTGCGTTTTCTACGAAACTGAATTTGCTGGTCGTCGTTTATGCTCA
>JAYSSX010000131.1:0-6092 GCA_043720315.1 Pseudobdellovibrionaceae bacterium
CCGACGATTCCACAGTAATTGGAAACCTTAAGGCTTTGTCCAATTGAATTAAAGGAAGGGTCCAAAGGGTTAAAACTAAGTAGGGAAAGTCCAATAAATAGACCTGCACCCAGCAAAGCGATACCTACAACATCTTGGCGGAATTTCTGTAATAAACGGCTCATACACTATAGATTATTGAATACCGTAGACTTAGGATAGACCTGAATTGCAGAGCTTGACTTTGGTATTTAATCCATCAATAAGTCTAGGTCCATGTCCTCCGAAAAAATTAAAATTAATGAAATCTTTTTTAGTATACAGGGTGAGTCAACCTACGCCGGCCATCCAACTGTTTTTGTTCGAACAACGGGTTGCAATCTTCGTTGCACTTACTGTGATACAAAATATTCTTACCATGAAGGTAATTACTTACCTCTAACCGAAATCATTGAAACGATTAAAAGTTTCGAAACAAAATACGTTTGTTTGACAGGTGGCGAACCGCTTTTACAAAAACCCATTTTAACTTTGATGCAACAATTGTGTGATTTAGGCTACAAAGTTTCTCTTGAGACAAGCGGATCAAAACCATGTATTGAAGTCGATCCCCGAGTGAAAATTATCCTTGATATTAAGACACCTGACAGTGGTGCAGAAAATTCCTTTGACTTTGACAATCTTTCTTTGAAAACACCCGACGTCGAATACAAGTTTGTTATTTGCAGTGAAAAAGATTTTGACTGGTCAGAAAAATTTTGTCGTCAACATGAATTATTTGAAAAAAGTACCGTTTTATACAGTCCATCATTCAATGTTGTTGGCCCAGTGTGGTTAGCAGAAAAAATATTACAAAAAAAATCAACTGCGCGCTTGCAATTACAGCTTCATAAATATATTTGGTTACCTGAAACACGGGGAGTTTGATAATTATGAAAAAATGTTTTATCACTGTGTTCACTCAAAACGAAATTTAACAACACACCAAGTGGGAGTTCCATGACGCCGAACCTAAATAGTTCAGATAATCTTTTCGTCGCCAATTTAACATCAGTTAGCTTAGAGAAGCTTGTAAAAAGCAAACTCGAAGTTTTATTTGCGCAACAAAAAGAAGCTCAAGTAGAATTAAATGGATTATACAATTTAGTATTAGAGCAAGTAGAGCGTCCTTTACTAGAGATCGCCCTTAAGGCTTACAACGGCAACCAGGTTAAGACCGCACAATTGTTAGGTATCAATCGTAACACTCTTAAAAAGAAAATCGACAACTACAAAATCCGCGTTAAAAAAATGAATTAGCTCATATTCGTCTGTGATATTTTTATCGTAGGCGGTGTTATCCGAGGGGGATAGTAAATAATGAGTCAAGCGTTGGTTCCACCACATCATCTAGAGGCTGAGCGTTCCATCTTAGGGACCTTAATGCTGTTTGGTGAGGCCTGGGACCGCGTTGTGGACATCGTTAAAGCCGACGAATTCTATTCTCCCGCTCATCAGATCATCTTCCAAACCATTTTTGAACTGAACGCCTTGTCCAAACCAGTCGATCTGGTGACAATTGACAATGCTTTACAGGCAAAAGGCAAACTGGAACAAATTGGTGGTAAAACTTATTTGGTTCAGCTAGCACAAGATGTTTTCTCTATCGAGAACATTGAAGTGCACGCGCAGTTGGTAAAGGAAAAAGCCTTATTGCGTACTTTAATCTCGAGTGCCTCAAAAATTATCGATCGCTGCTACAAACAAGAATTCACTGATGTGGAAAGTTTTGTGGATGAAGCTGAAGGTGAATTTTTTAAGATTGGCGATAAGAACAAAGTTAAAGGTGGCCTATTAGGGCCTCTAGACGTTGTTAAGAACTCGATGTTGAAAATTCAAGAATTGCATCAACGAAAAGTCGATATCTCTGGTATTGCTTCTGGCTTTAGTCATTTGGATAAAATGACATCAGGCTTTCAACCGGGTGAATTGATTATCATAGCCGCTCGTCCTTCTGTGGGTAAAACCGCATTCAGTTTGAATATTGCTCAGCATATTGCCTTGCGCGAGAAAAAAGCGGTTGCTTATTTCTCGGTGGAGATGCCGTGCGAACAGGTTATGAATCGTATTCTTTCTTGTGAATCTCGAATTAACGGTCGGGAGTTGGGTTTGGGCCGTGTTAAAGACAACGAATGGCAAAAACTAATTAACGTCGCAGGCGTTATCAGCGAATCTCGTTTATTTATTGATGATACCAGCGGATTAAGTCCCTTTGAGTTACGAGCACGGGTTCGCCGTATGAAACAAAAAGTTGGTATTGATGCGATTATTATCGATTACTTACAGTTAATGGAATTGAAACAAAAAGTCGAAAGTCGCGAGCGCGCTGTTTCCGAAATTACAAAAACATTAAAGGCTATCGCCAAGGAATTACAGATTCCGGTTATTGCCTTAGCACAGTTGAATCGTTCCGTGGAATCCCGCCAGGATCGAAGACCTTTATTATCTGATCTCCGGGAATCTGGATCTATCGAGCAAGATGCAGACGTTATTATGATGTTATATCGTGACGATTATTACGATAAGACAGATTCCGATAAAAAAGGCGTCGTCGAGATCAATATTGCAAAACAAAGAAATGGACCTACCGGAATGGTACGTTTGGCTTTCGAGGCCGAATATGGACGTTTCCGTGATGTAGAACCTGAAGTTCGCTCGGGCCCTCCTATTCATGCTCCACCAGCTGCTCCTTCACAGAATTCTGGATCCTCTTCAGGAAAACCAGTTAACTTTGCTCCACGCACAAACAAAGACTTATAATTTTTTGCTTTGAGAGAATTACTATTAACCGGCAACAACGGTTAGGAACTGGCTTTTACCGCCATACAGCTAGTTAACACTTAGACCTAAGACCAAAATTGCAGGTTGAACCAGGGTTTCATTGTGTACTGGATAACCTCTTGTTGGAATGACCTTGTCATTAAGAAAAGGGGGTCTAAGGATGGGCCAAGAATTAATACAACTACTAGCAAGAGCTTCAGGATTACCAGAGGATTATTTTAAATTTCGATTACAAAAATTACTAATCGAACAAGGAATTAATCCAGAGACAGTGTCGGAAGAGCAGATCAGAGAGTCTGCCGAAAATCTTCTTCACGAAGTGATAAGAGAACTCGGTAACTAAATTTCAAGTTTGCTGATGTCTCAAAATAAAAAGGCCCCTATTGGAGCCTTTTTTAAGAATTCGTTTTTACCGTAACTGCAATTACTGTCTTTCAACAACAACTTGAACTGCAGTCTCTAAGCCATCACCCAATTTAATCATTGCTTTGTGGGTTCCCAACAATTTGATTTGGTCTTCTAAATGAATGTCACGGCGATCAACAGAATGACCTAATTTTTGCAATTCTTTAGAAATGTCAGCAGCAGTGATTGATCCAAAAATCTTTTCAGTATCTGCAGCAGCCACTTTAAATTTAACTGCTAAACCAGACATTTTGTCTAATTGAACTTTTCTTTCGGCAATTGCTTTTTTCTTTTTAGTTTCTGCAACTCTTTGTAAATGTTCCCACTCGCTTACTCTTTTTTCAGTAGCTTCGGCAGCCATTTTTCTTGGAAATAAAAAGTTTCTAGCAAATCCGTCAGAAACGCTTACTAGTTCTCCAACTTTGCCTACATCCTTAACATCTTTTTGTAATATAACTTTCATAAATACCTCTTTAGTTTAAAATTAATTTGTCATTCTCTTTTTGAGTCTTCTTCTAAAATCAACCCAGTAGTCGACAATCCCAACGAACCCAAACAAAAAGAATAATTGGCCCACAATAAAAACATATACAAACATACGCAAGAAAAATCCTGCGCGAAAAACCAGCAAAAGGACTTCCAAGATGGCAATTCCCTGAAGCAAGTAAATCGATAGACTTATATTAAAAATATTCAACGCTGTATAGGTTATAAATTGATTTTTAAGAGTATAAAAACTTAAAAGAAATGAGATCATTGCCACCCAAATCATGTAATCAGGCAGCTTAAAATCAAGCAAACGTAACCCTGAGGCTATTTTAGTTACTTTTTCATTCATCATAACGGCTGTCCGCTGGCCAAAAATTAATGCAAATGCAATAGAATAGGCGTAGACGACAAAAATGAGGGAAGGCAGCAAATAAACGATATTTTGGAGATCAATGGAAATTGGACCCAAATAAAACGAAGTGTTTCCATTCATGGTCGTCTTGATTGTATCGATTAGGCTTTGTTTGGTTATGTCCATAGCCTCTAAAACCGATCCCCCCATTGAATTCATAATAACCACGGGTAAAATCAAGGATAAGGTCAAGGACATCACAGTACTCAACAAGGCGTAGGTAAACGATGTCCGCCCGCGGAACTCGAACTCGGTATAAAATCCCACCGACATCCAAATTCCTGCCACCATACAGCCAAACAATGGCGAAACAAAACTAAGTAAGGCGGCATAAACCACACCCGCAATCCAAAAGGCCTTTGCTCCGTAAACAATTCTTGTGACCCGAACAAAGGGCGCACCAAAACATTGAAACAATGCAGAGATGACGGCTGATAATAAAGAAAGCAGCAAGAACTTTGCTGCTTTAGTGTTTTTCTTCATTTGTTATACTGGAAATTAGTATTTATCGTCTTTGAAAGCAGCTGCCGCAGCCTTACGAGCCTGCATTTTAGCTTCTTTTTCTTTTTCACGAGCATGAGAATCTTGAAGACCTTTTTTAAAGTTCTCCATGAATTTTACTAATGAAATTCTTGAATCAATACGAGTATGCATAAAACGCAAAACTTTATCATTGATTCTCATAGTACGCTCAAGCTCCATAATTGCTTGTGGTTGAGCCATAAAAGTTGAATGAAAATAAATTGCTTTTTTGCTTTTGCCAATCATGTTGGCTAAATTTCTTTTTCCCCATGTGTCCAAAGAATTAATTTCGCCTTTGAAATCGCCGATGATTGATTTATTTTTTTTGAATAATGTCTTTTGGTCTTCTAAAGTTGCATCTGGATGCATAAGAATAACGACTTCGTACGGGTTTCTAACTTCTGTTGATTTTTCCATTTAAATGGCCTTTCGGTTAAAGCTGGCAGGTTCATTTCTATGGCTTTTCAGCCCGGAAAATTATTACTTTGCCAGCAAGGTAGGGGATCAGTAGCACGGCTTTAGCCCAATCTCAAGCACTGTCTTAGCGTAACTATGGAAAAACTTTAAAGATAAAAGTAAACTAATAGATCTATGGCATTCTTACTAGAATCAACTGAAGGCCCGACAAAGGGTAAAACATTTAAAGTAAAACCAGGCTTCAAGATCGGTCGCAGCGCCGGCGACATTATTCTAAATGATGCAAAAGTTTCGTCAAATCACGCAGTTATAGAAATCGATCATCAGGGGCGCTATTTTTTAGTCGATCTGGATTCTTCCAATGGACTTAAAATTAATGGCGTTAGACAAAAGAAAGTAGCCTTAACGGCCGGTCTCTCTATCCTCGTTGGCAAAACCATGCTTTTGGTGGTTGAAGAAAAAGAGGGCTCTTCGGATTCGCCACCTTCAGTAGATAAGATCATCGCCAAAGCTAACGAAGAAAAATCTGACGAAGGCGAAGCCGCATTAGCTCAGGCCAGTGCAGACGCCGCGTCCGATGAACAACAGGCTCCAATACAAGAGCACAAAACCTGGAGAGATCAGATCATTGAAAAAGCTCCTAACATAGGAATTCAAAATTTTAGTGGAGCAAAAAAAAGTATGGCTTTTAACCCAGCACTAAAACTGACCTTTATAGGAGGAATTCAAATGGATTCTGTTGTGGTTTTAGGTTATGGGCCGCGCCGAATTGGAGCTGATGTTTTAGATATCGGGTTATTAGAGGAAGCTTGCCCGGCAGTTGCATTTGAAATTTCACCGACTCCAACAGGAAATTTCTTTACAACTAAACATCCGCAGATGGTGTTTCTGAATGATCAAAGCTCCTCTTCGAGCTTGCTAAAACCAGGAGATACGATCAGAATCGGCAATACGATAATAAGGATTGATATATGGGAATCGCAAAATCAACAGGAACAGTAAAAAGTTTTGACGGAACCGAGATTTACTATGAAACACATGGCACCGG